>NZ_JBDGQQ010000115.1:0-38519 GCF_042218895.1 Salinibacter sp.
CCGTGGCGTAATGTCCAGCAAGACGATCGCAAGGTAACTTCCTCAGTGCCATCGGGAAATCTGGACCCCTTCCCAAAGCCACTGCATGAGGAGATAAAGAAGCGTTGTGAGAACACACGTCCCCTCACTAAGCGGACCGCCACTGTCACCAAGCAGAATCGGGGAACGCTCTTGGCAGGGACCATGGGCGTAGGGAAGCTCGGTTACATGGGATCCTTTCCATCGGGATTCCACAAAGCGGAATGGCTTAACGTCGCAAGGACTTTGAATCTTGATCGCAAAGGTCCAACCGGGACAGCCTCGAAGAGAGGTACAAGGCACACGGGCAAGGAAGCACCTACGCTGGACGAAAGGAATGAGCCTGGAAACCTGGGAAGTTCTGTCTGTGATGACAAGGCTCCTAGATCGGCCAATGCACAGACAGGACGGCGGAGCGGTCGCAGTAGCTTTGGAGCCGTGCAAGTCACGGACACTACGTGAAGGGCCGAAGCAAGGATCGAATACCAAGTAAGCGAGGTAACCAAAAACCGGAACCCGCGAGTGGCCTATGGCCACGGCAGGAGGTAGGGATTCAGTCCCCCGAAGATAGAAACCTGCCTGTGGAGGAAGGTGGAAGGGAAGCTAAGCCTATGAATGTAGGCGTTGTAGGTGAAAGCGGAACGGAGGGAGAGATCCCCAGAGGTCCTTGTGGAGAGCGGAATACGGTCAAAACCGTACGTTCCGTTCGGGAAGAAGGACAGCGGAAACGGCCTTGAGGAAGAAAAGGAAAGTTGAACGTAACTCATACGCGCCACTGCCTTACTTTCACAACCGACGCCGAAGTTGCCAGAACCTACGACATCCACCCGGTCACGTTGTCAAACTGGAAGAAGAAGCTCAAAGAGAATGGCTCGAAGGCCTTCGGTGGAGGTGATGAGCTCAAAGAGAAGAAGGACAAGATCGCCAAACTGGAGCGCATGGTCGGTAAGAAGGAGGTCGAGATCGCCCTGCTGAAGAATTTTTTGGGCGAGAGCTGACCACGACCGAGAAGGTCCGCCCAACAGGTCAGCACAAAGAAGAACGCGGACTCAATCGGTGCCTCAAGGCAATCGATCTGCCTAAAAGCACCTACTACTACCGACAGAACCGTCCCGACGGCCTCTCCGAGGAAGACCAGAAACTGATGAAGCACGTGCGCGAGATCATCTGTGAGCATCCAGGCTACGGGTACCGCCGGATCCTCCCTGAGCTTGAAGAGCGTACCGGGCAGACGATCAACACAGGACGGCTCAGACGGCTTCCTAGCGAGCATGAGCTGGCTCTGCCTCGCCAGGTATCGAAATCCGAGCCCTCGCCCGTGCAGGAAATTCTGGAGGAGGCTTCCGGACAACTCAATCTCGTGGAAGGTCAGGATCCAGGCCCACTGGAGCCCATCTTCCGCACCCCCTCCACCGGGGTGACTGAATTTGGAGAATTATCCATGGTTTGTACCCAAAATTGGACCATTAGTTGTATATTTTAGAGGATTCCCGCGCTTCCCTGTCGACCAGACTCCTCGCGACAAGTGCGAATCGGCAGTCGCTGTCGGTTTCGATGCAGGCGGAAACAGAGTGCTGGGGCGGATTCAGTCTACACATGTGTACGAACATATGATGATTGTACCATACTAATGCCTAATCTCTGACATACGCCAGGCCGCCAGCGGGGTGCGGAAGATCGGCTACACGCTGGAAGAGTCCTCCTCGACCGGCGGAGAAGGAAACCGGCTCGAAAAGACCGGCGAAGAGTGGCTCATCGGCGGGACGCTGGTTCCTTCCGAGGCCCGCAAGGCCCAGCTTCTGAAGAAAAAGAGCCTTTTTATCCTGGCGATGGGCGGACTCGACGAGGAGACCCTCCCCGCCGAGGAGATGCTAAGGGGCTACAAAGGACAGGTCCGCGTCGAGAGAGGGTTCCGCTTTTTGAAGGAGCCCTGGTTTATGGCCTCGTCGATCTACCTGCAGGACGAGAAACAGGTCACGGCGCTTCTGATGGTCATGACGCTGTGTTTGCTCGTGTATTCGGCCCTGGAGTGGCGGATCCGAGAAGGTCTACAGACCCACGACTTGGCGTTCCCTGACCAGAAGGGAAATCCAACTCAGCGCCCGACGGCCCGGTGGGTGTTTCAGGTCTTTCACGGGATCCATCTGCTACTTGATGGAAGTCGTGAGGTTGTTTTGAACATGGAAGAACGACATGAGCGAATAGTTACTGTGTTGGGCCATAGATACGAGAAAATTTATGCTTCTCGCCCGCCCTAGCCGGGTGCGGAAGGTCGGCTGAAACGCTCCGGATCTGGAAGCTCCTCACGGGCCTGCCTGAACGAAACGTACCCCTCGGGAAATTTTCCGGAGCTGCCAACGCGCGAGGACATCGCGTCAGAGCGAATTTGCGTCTTTCCGTCTGATGCTGGTCCGTTCTTTCCCGGCATAGACAAAACTGAGAGCGACCCCTATCGGAGGGCGGTGTAAATCAAATTCGAACCTCATCAATGAATCAATGATGCACGTGCCAGGAGGGGCCTCGACGACGGTTGCAGGCTCTCCGGCTGACTGAAATGGATCGTCCTCGAAGGCTCCTGCTGGGAGCGCATAATTGCCCACGCGACTCCCCCAATGAGGAGAATCCAAGGGCTCCACCAAATCCAGTGTACTCCCCACATTCATCCATTGTGCGTTGCGTCAAATATTAAGGTTGTACTTTCCCGGGATTGGTGTCGTTGATTTTGCGGACGAATCCGCATTGTCAGCTTTCCTCCACGATCACCATACCGCGCATCCCAACCGAGGCGTGCGGCGTGCACTCGTACCGGTATTCGCCGGGCTCGGTGAAGGTGTACGTGTACTCGGCTCCCTGCTCACCGCGAAGGGATGCACTTACGTCCGTGTTGACGAACGCGACGTCATGGGATCCCCCGTTGCCGGTCCACACCCACCGGATCGTCGTTCCCGGGTCGACGCGTACCGCTTCGGGAGCGTACGTCAGTCCGTTGCCCGCTCCAACTTTGACCACGACCTCTCGCTCCCCGGTCCGGTCCTCGATCGTCTCAAATCCGCGCGTGCCTTCGAGCCACTCTCTTGTCTGCGCGCCGAGATTTAGGTCGTCAGCCACGGCCTCATCGACCGTTCCATTCGTCCGTGCGGGCCCGTTTCCATGCATCGCCCCGTGCATGGAGCAGCAGTTCGAGGCCTCCTGTCCGCCGCTCTGTCCCCTCATGCCCATGTGTGGGCCGGTATCGAAGGGAGCGGCGGCTCCACTGTACCACGCTCCGCCGATCAGAAGGGCGGCGCCAAGAGCCAGTAGTATTCGTATGTCTGAGAATCCTGCCAGTAGCGTATTCATGTGAACACCTCGGTGTGTGATTGAAAAATGTGACGTCCAGCTTCCGCTGGGACCGTTTCCACCGTCTAAATTGGACTCGCGGCTTCTTTCCGATTTTGCAGTCAAGTTAAGTCCCCTGAGCAGGGCCGGTGCCTACCGGTTCTGCTCAAGCCGCTCTTTCCGTGCCTCGTACTCCTCCGCCGAAATCTCCCCTTCGGCGTAGCGGCGCTTGAGGATGTCCAGCGGGGACTCCCGCGCGGCGGGAGAAAAAGGAAGCGAGCTTCCCTCTCGAAGCACCGACAGGAGAGCCCACCCCACGCCGAGAATGAGCAGAATCCAGAGAATAAACATTTCGCAAGTGGAGAATGGAAAGGAAAACGTTGGTGAGGTCGGATCAGGCGGCTGCGGGGGCCGCCTCTTCAGCGGTGGTTGCCGACGTTGGGCTTTCGCTTCGTTCATAGTCGGGCCGAATGTCGACCCGTCGCAGCCGATTGGCGTTGCCGACGACGGTGATCGAGCTGGTCGCCATCGCAATCTCAGCCAGCACCGGGTGCATCCATCCAATCACGGCCAGCGGAATCATGACCACGTTGTAGGCAAACGCCCAGAACAGATTCTGCTTGATGGTGCGGAAGGTGGCGCGGCTGAGGTTGATCGCCTCGACGACGCTCGACAACTCGCCACGCACCAGCGTCACGTCGCTCGACTCGATGGCGATGTCGGTGCCGGTGCCGATGGCGAGGCCCACGTCCGCCTGCGTGAGGGCGGGCGCGTCGTTGATGCCGTCGCCCACGAACGCGACCCGCTCGTAGTGCTCCTGTAGGCGCTTCACCTCGTCGGTCTTGTCGTCGGGCAGCACCTCCGCGAGGACGTGGTCGATGCCCACCTGCTCGGCGACGGCCTGCGCGGTGCGCTCGTTGTCGCCGGTGATCATGGCCGTCTCCAGGCCGAGGTCGTGCAGGGCCTCGATAGCCTGGACGGAATCCTCCTTCAGGGCGTCGGCGACGGCGACGATGCCGGCCAGATGCCCGTCAATGGCCGCAAGCATGGCCGTCTTGCCCTCGTGTTCGAGCGTTTCCATCTGTTCTTCGGCCGCCTCAACGTCGATGCCCTCCTCCCGCAGGAGCGTTCGCGTGCCGACCAGAACGTCTCGGTCGTTCACGATGGCCCGGATGCCCTTGCCGCGCACGGCCTCGAAATCAGAGGGCTCGTCCAGGAGACGCTCCTCACTTTCGGCGCGTTGGACAATCGCCTCGCCCAGCGGATGCTCGCTTCCACGCTCCGCGCTGGCGACGAGCTGGAGCACCGTCGCTTCGTCCCAGTTCCCCAGCGCCACGAGGTCGGTCACCTCCGGCTTCCCGCGCGTGATGGTGCCGGTCTTGTCGAGCACGACGACGCCGACGTCTTTCAGGGTCTGGATCGCCTCGCCGGAGCGGATGAGGACGCCGTGCTCGGCCCCCATGCCGCTGCTCACCATGAGGGCCGTCGGCGTGGCCAGGCCCAGCGCGCAGGGGCAGGCGATCACGAACACCGCCACCATTGAGGCGATGGCGAGCGTCAGGACACTCAGGTCCGTCACTACCCACGGGAGGAACGAGCCCGCATCCACGAGCGGCTGCATGAGGCCCGGCGCCAGCATCCACAGGGCAAACGTGAGGAGGGCGACGCCGATGATAATCGGGACAAACACGCCGGTAATCCGGTCGGCCAGGTTCTGAATGGGCACCTTCGTGCCCTGGGCCTCCTCCACGAGTTGCACCACCTGCGAGAGGAAGGTGTCCTTCCCCACGGCCGTGGCCTTCACCTTCAGGCGCCCGTCCTGGTTCACCGTGGCGCCGATGACCTCGTCGCCCGGCTCCTTCGGCACGGGCATGCTCTCGCCGGTGGCCATCGACTCGTCGAGCGCGCTTTCCCCCTCCACGATCTCGCCGTCGGTCGGAATCTTTTCGCCAGGCCGCACGACCATCACGTCGCCGACCTCCACCTGGTCGACGGGAATCTCGACCTCCTCCCCGTCGCGCAGCACGGTAGCCGTCTTTGCCTCCATCTCCATCAGCTTGCGGATCGCCTCGGACGCCCGCCCCTTGGCGGACTCCTCGATGTAGCGGCCCGTCAGGTGGAACGCCATGATCATGGCCGACACGCCCGCGTAACTCGCCACGGGAATGACGAACGAGGCGGGTCCGGTGAGGAACGCCGCCGCGGTGCCGAGTACGATGAGGGCGTCCATGTTGGGCGCCCCGCTCAGCAGCGACTTCACGCCGCTCCGGTAGGTCTCCCAGCCGACCCATCCGAGGACCGGGGCCGCCAGGCCGATCATGCCCAGATGATAGACCGTCTCGCTCGGCCACGCGACCCCAAAGATCATCTCCGGAATCATCCAGGCGATAATCGGAATCGTCAGTGCCCACGCGATCCACATGCGCGAGCGGGCCTTAGCGACCTTTTCCTCAGTCTTCTCCGTGGCCGACTCGGCCGCAGTCTCGTCCTCGCCGGTCTCCTCGACGTCGTACCCCGCGTCCCGGACGGCCTGGATGAAGTTCCGCTTCGTGGCCGTGCCCGAAATGTAGGTCACTGTTGCCTTCTCCGTGGCGAGATTGACGTTGGCCTCCAGCACGCCAGGTACGTCCGACAGAAACTCGTCAACCGTGCTCACACACGAGGCGCAGTGCATCCCCTCGATAGGGAGAGTCATTTTCTCGGTCGGCACCTCGTATCCGGCCCGATCGACGGCCTCGACGAGGGCCTCGGAATCGACCGATCCGTTCTCAAAAGAGACGGACGCCTTCTCCGTGGCAAGGTTGACGTTCGCCTCTGCCACGCCGTCGACCCCTTCGAGGGCGTCGTCGACGGTGTTCACGCAGGAGGCGCAGTGCATTCCCTCAATTGGAAAGGTCAGGCGGTCGCTTTGCTCTGCAGGCATGGAATGCGTTGTGGATTTTATGTGGTACGTTCAGTGGGTACGCGTTCGGCATTCGGCGCATCAGGAGCCTGCCGGAACCTCATAGCCGGCTTCGTCGACGGCCTCACCGAGGCGATCATGCGAAACGTTTCCGTCCAGACTCACGGTGGCCTCCGCAGAGTCCAGATCAACGGTTGCCTCGGCGACGCCGTCGACGCCTTCAAGTGCGTCGGCCACGCGTTCAGCACAATGCTCGCAACTCATGCCGTCGACGGAAAGGGTTTTCGTCTGATCGGTCGTCATCGGTAAGCTTGGGTTTCGGTTGGAAAGAAAATCCGTGGTGTGTGAGGCCCTCGGCATTGGGCGTCTCGGTTTCTCTTTACTCTTGGATGGCGCTCGCGCCATTGCCGACTGGGCCCTCCATCGCGTGGAGAATGGGACACTCGCTGGTGGAGCCGTGTCCCTCGCAGGCCTCCACGAGGTGGCCCAGCGTGTCCCGGATGCGCTGAAGGTCGCGGATCTTCTCCTCGACCTCCTCGATTTTCTCCTGAGCCACTGCCCGCACGTCGGCACGGTCCGCATCCGGCGTGACGCGAAGCTGGAGCAGTTCGTTTGCTTCTTCGAGCGTAAACCCCAGCTCTTGCGCCCGCTTGATGAATCGGATGCGGGTTACGTGATCGGGGCTGTACTGCCGGAAGCCGCCGCTGGAGCGGGGCGGCTCGGGGATGAGTCCTCGCCGTTCGTAGTAGCGGACCGTTTGAACGTTTACGTCGGCACGGTCGGCAACTTCGCCGGTGGTAAGCGTTTCGGTAGCCATCTGTCCGTTTTGTGTTATTGGAGCAAGTGTCTCGCGTCTGCTGAACCGGGGACCGGCCACAATCGCAATGCATCCGAGGCCAATTTCTCATACGGCCTATAGGTCGCTATAAGGTTCACGTCAATCGTTCCTGTAGCCGGGTATAGGCTTTTAGATTCACAGATTATCAATGGCGTGGCCTGTCGATCGGCTCCCTCCTCTACTCATTGTTTGGGGATTTATTCTCAATCGCACGCAGATAGTGGGCAGGGCGCTTTTGAAACTGGCGCTTGCACCGCTCCGAGCAGAACCCGTAACGCTCCCCATTCCAACTGACAGACAAGGTGGGGTCGGACTCGCTGAGGGCCATGCCGCAAACCGGATCGCGCTCCTCAAACCATGTGGGATCGCGTCGAAGGGCTCCATCTTCTCCCGCAATATCTCGCATCAACGTGAGATGATTCAGCAAAAGCCGAGGCAGCAAAAAATGCTGCTGGACCCGCATTCGGCCCTCCTGGGCGGTTTCCGCGGCTCTTTCGCGGTGGCTGAGCAGTTCGATCAGTGCCGCAGCGCACTCCTCTACGTCTTCGACGAGCTCCCCCCCACTTCATCGGCCATCTGGAGGGGAATGCCCCCCGCCCGACCCGCCACGACGGGCGTTTGCTTCCATAGCGCCTCCGAAACGACGAGCCCGAAGCCTTCCCGAATGGACTTCTGCACGACGACATCGGAGAGGCGCTGGAAGGCATTCACTTCAATGTTGCCAACGCCCGTCAGATTGGTGAAGACGTGCATGAGGGGATCAGGCTCGCACTCGGCCTTGACCTTTTCGTAAATCGACCAGCCTTCAGGATCGTCGAGCGCCATCGAGCCGACAAGGGCAAGCTGAGCGTTGGGCACCTCCTCCCGTACCAGGCGATACGCATCAATCACGCCCAGGGGATCTTTCCACGGGTCGAACCGCGCCACCTGCGTGATAAGCGGATTGTCGAGTTCCAGGCCGATCCAACCGAGGACCTCGCGGGCCATTTCCTCCGGAAGGTCGAAGTTCTTGGGGCTCAGCGGGTCAATCGCAGGAGGGATCATTTCGGTCCGCTCGACAGGGAGGTCCGGAGGCAGAAAGTCCTCCATGGTGAAGACGGCCGCGTCGTAGGAATCCAGATATGAACGTAGAAAGGCCCAAACGCCTGGATTCGGCTCCGACGTGTCGATGTGGCAGCGCCAGATCCATCGGGCCTCTCCGGTTCCCCGCACGGCAGGAACGGCCACCGGCTGCGGGTCGTGCACGAAGATGAAGTCGTAGACCTCGTCGAGACGCTCCGCGTTCGTTTGGGTATTTTCCAGGTAGATGTCCTCCTGAGAGGAGTCTAGCCCTTCACCTGAACCCTGTAGGGCATTGTGCATGGTTTTCGTGACCTCGAAGAAGGCATCGTCCCCGTAGATCACTTTCCAGTCGGCCACGAGCCCGAGGTCGTTCAGCAGCGGAACGACGGAGCGCAGTAGTTCTGAGACGCCTCCGCCGTAGGGCGTGGCGTTTAGGTGGAGGACGCGGGCGCCCCGAAGCGCTTCTGCGACCTCGCGGAGCGACTCGAGCGTAGCGGAGGGCGCTATGCCTTCGTACGCGTCGATCGATCGGTGTCCGACACCAACGCCTTGAAGCATACTCTTCATCGATCAGTGGGATGAGGAAAAAACTCGTGGTCTCGAGAGTCGCCGGGACAACTCTGGGATTCGCCGTTCCCGTTCTCCATGAGACTTCGCAAGAACGACCAAAAAGCGAGCCTCCCCCGGCTCGACAACTCGGGGAGCCACCGACCGGATGTGCCATCCCTTTTCGATCTGTTCGGCCACCTCCGGATGCTCTTGGACCGACGGTCCTCCCTGGGCCGGAAGGAGAAGCAGTTGTATCTGGGTATTCGGTGAAGTCGATTCTCGCCTCCTCGACTGCCGTTCTCGTTGGATGGGGGGCGCGATTTCCATGGTAGGGGTTCAGGTCGAGTCTGGGGTGGTATGTGGAAAGACCGGCCGGCTCCTCCCCGGTAAAGCAAAACGGGAGGAAGTGCCGACCGGTCTATCATCCGCGGAGCGCGTCGCTACTGCGCCGCTCCCGCTGTCCCTGTCCGGGTCGCTTTGTCCCGTTGGCCGCCGACGGCCAGACCGGCGGTCGCGACCAGCGCCCCGACGATCAGGTTGTTCCAGATCAGTCCGCTGCCCGTGACGAGAGCCGGAATAAAGCCGGCTACAATCAGCCACACGCCGGCCAAACCGGCCAACCAGGACCACCCCCCACGCTCACCTACGGTGAGGCTCGTGAGGGCCACGATGGCGCCGACGATCACGTCATTCCACAGGTGTCCCGTCGAGCCGAGCGTCAGGAACGTAGCCAGAATGAGCCAGAGTCCGAGAATGCCGAGAGTCCATCGTTTTGCTTGCATGGCAATACCTCTTTCGATCCGTTCGAGATGTCCCCGATAAGTCAAGTTCGGTGGCCGGGACCGGGCCACCGGATAATTTTTTCACGTGAGCCTGAATGAAGGGGCACTGCTCATCATTCGAGCTCATTTCTACAAACGCCCTATAGTATGGTATAGGGTTCTCGTACAGACAGGTCTATAGTTGGGTACAGCCTTGCTTCTTCTGCATCTCTTCATGAACCCGTCGGTTCCTGGTGCCGGCATTGTGCTAATGCCACACTGAGTGCGGGGAGCATCGTGACCTGAACAATCGGAGAGAGGCCCACAGTGTGCCCAAGCACCGTCATCGTCGGCATCCACACGCTGTACCCCCAGAGCCCAAGTGCGCGGGCGGCCCACTCCAGCCCGATACTGGCCACGAGCCCGATCCACAAGAGACTGATCCAGGCTCGCCAGTTCATTCGATCCAGAGCAGCCGGGCCAACCGCCAGCCGCGCGAACGCTGCAACACCGAGCACAATCAGTACATCGCCGAAGATGGCGCCCCACATCCATCCGGCCCCTCGCCAAAAGCCCCAGCTCCACATGTCGTAGAGAAAAAGACACTGTCCAAACTCTCAGATCATATTGAGCAGGAAGCCCCACGCGGCAATTCGGGACCAAAAGGAAAGGCGGGTGGTCATCTCTTTGCCGGTGATCTGTTTGTACGATCTGGTCGGGAGCCCGGACCCGAAATGCGGCGTGGCCGCCGGGCCTACTTCTCCGAAATAATGTCCCCGTCCGGCGTAATCCGCTCGTTGGGCCCCGGCTCTCGGGTGGGGAAATTCGAGATCGGGACGGTCTCGTTGCGGTTCTTCGGGACGTAGTGCGTGTGGTTGCCGTGCGAGATTTCGGCGTAGGACTGGTTCGGATACGGATACAGGACGCTTCGCATCAGCATCCCGAAGAGAACGACGCCGAGGACAAGAGCCCCCCACCGCAGAATCGCTCCTCCGAATCCCGTTCTGTCAGGGCTTGAGTCCTCACCCGGTGGAGACGAGGAGGTGTGATCGCTAGGCGAGGCGTCCTTCGTATCAGTCATAATTCTCGAAAATGCAGTCGGCTAAAAAGGTTGAGCGGTTTACCCGCTATCGGAGTGCCTGCAGGATGGCGCGCGTGAGCCAGTACCCGGCCGCCACGCCGAAGAGACCGCCGGTGAGCATCCGGCTAAGGGGCGTGTTGGCCCATAAGCCGAACCAGCCAAGCGCCCAATCCACGGCCATCGGCAGAGCGCTCACCGCGAAAATCTGGGGGGTCCACCGCCGAACAACCTGATCGTGCCGGACCAGGGCCGCGAAAGCGATTGCGCCGAGCGAGAGGCCCATCAACAGGCCGTAAACGCGGTGACCGACTGCCAGCTGCACGCCCCAGAGGTACGGTGACCGGGACGGCATCTGGTGACAGAGCGGCGCAAAAACCCGCATGATGAGGGCCCGCCCGCTGGGGCCGAGAAAAGGGGGAGTCGAGGCTAACAGGAGGGGCAGAAACGCCACACCGAGGGCCGCCGCCCACCCTTTCCAAAAGCCCATTTCTTCGGAAGGACTCGTCATCGGCCAGGAAAATCAGTTTGCCTTTCGCACGGGTGGGCCTACGAGCTGCGGCGGCGCCAGAACCGCAGGTCTTGAACGCGACGTCCCATCGCGACGACGAAGCCCCCGGTCAGGATGAGGACGCCGAGCCAAAACACGTTGATAAACGGCTTGACCGACGCCTGGACGACGACCCAGTCCTGCTTCGGGACCTCTGCGCCCGTGATTTTGAGGTGGGCCTTTCCGCTGTCCACGTTCATGCCGTTGAAGCTCACAGCCAGCTTCCAGTCTTTAATCACGCTCTGCACGGACTTCTGCGACCGATCCTGCATCACGAGATAAATCGGGCGAATCCGGCGCGTCTCCTCGGTCTGCAGGTTCGTCACCTCCATACGGGCGGCCACGGCGATCTTCGCGGAGTCAGGCACGCGAGGAGAGGAGACCTGTGGATCGAAGCCGGCAAATTCGAGGGCGAACGATCCGTTTCCGATGGTCGTCGAGTCGCCCTCAGCCATCGTGAGCTGCCCGCCCGGAGGCTTGCCCGCACTGCCATCGACTTTATTTTTGCTTTCGAGGTCGGTCTGCATCGCGCGCGGGGAGACGGAGGTGAAGAGGTCCGTGGCGAAAAACGTCTTGATTGCCGGGTCCTGGAACCACTGGTTGCCGCTCTTATAAGCCACCGGCCTCAATGTGAAGGGCTCCCCCTCCGGGCCTTTCACGTGTAACCGGTAGGCCGTGCGGCCGGCCTCCGTCCGCTCGGTTCCTTCGTAGCGCATCCGGTAGCCCTCCACCGTGCGCGGCTCCCCTTTCATGAGCACAAAGTAGTCGCGCTTCTCCCCATTGCCCCCCCGCACCTGCAGCGGATCCTCCAGCCCAGCGGAGCCCACTACTCCCAGGAGCAGGACCGCAAACCCCACGTGCGAGAGGGCCCCGCCCGCCATGCGTGGATTCCCCCGAACGATGCGCCAGAGCACGGCCCCGTTTGCATAGAGGGCAAAAAAGGCCATGAACGTCAGCAGAAGCAGAAGCAAGCTTTGCCCGTACACGCTCCAGGTGCCGCTCAGCCCGCTCAGGAGCCCGGCGTCGGCAGTCGAGGAAGAGGCTCCCCCAGCCCCGGGCCGAATTGTGCGGGCTACAAACGGCGCTACGGTGAGGACCAAAGCCGTCGACGCCGTCGCCAGCGCAACGGGCACGCGAAGGGCGCGGTTGATGCGCTCGACCGTCATCTTTTCCCACCAAAAGAGCTGTCCGAGCCCAGCCAGAAACGCGATGCCGATTGCCAGAGGCAAGGTCCAGCGGTCGTAAAAGTCGGTGGGCACCGCGGAGGGCTGGTCCCGAACGAGGTGCCCCAAGATCGGGGCGCTGGTGCCCACGATGATGACCGTGGCCGTCGCCGTAAGCAACACGACGCCGCAGAACATGAGAAACTCTCGGGAGAGGGCGTAGGACTCGTGCTCGGGCGTTGGCAGCTCCCGGTAGCGCCAGGCAAAGAGGCCGAACCCCACCAGCGCGATCACAGCCATCCAGATGAGAAGCTGGTTGTACAGGCCGAGGTCTACAAATGAGTGGACCGACACGTCGCCCAGGATGCCGCTGCGGGTGAGGAAGCTCTCGTAGACGACGAACATATAGGCCAGCACGCTCAGGAGAAGCGCCGCCTTGTGGCCGCGACCGCTCTTTTTCTGAATGAGCATGGCGTGGAGCGCGGCGACTCCTACGATCCAGGGCACCAGCGAAGCGTTCTCAACGGGGTCCCACGCCCAGTAGCCCCCAAACGAGAGCGTCTCGTAGGCCCAGTAGCCCCCCATGGCAATCGCCAACCCCAGGACGGCGACCGCAAAAAGGGTCCAGGGAAGAGCACGGCGTACCCACCCGGTGTAGCGCCGCTTCCACAGGGCACTGACGGCGTAGGCAAACGGTGCGGTCATGGCCGCAAACCCGAGAAAAAGAACAGGGGGATGGATGACCATCCAGTAGTTTTTGAGAAGCTCATTGAGCCCCTGCCCATCGGGAGGCACGTACCCAGAATTGGACTGGAAGACAGGAGCCTCGGGAAAGGCCTCGGCCAGCCCCTCAAAGGGCGTGGAGCCGATTTCGATGGGCCCGACCGGGAGCCCGACAATCATCGAGACGAGAAACACCTGGCAGAGCCCGAAGACCGTCATCACCGGGGCTTCGTACTCGCGCGAGGTCCAGATTAGGAGTGCCCCGCCGACGAGGCTCGTGTACACGATCCAAAGCAAGAACGACCCCTCCTGCCCTTCCCACAGCGCGGAAAGGGTAAAATACCAGCTCAGGTCGTTCGAGACGTGCTTGTAGACGTAGGCGTACTGATACTGCTTGGTGAAGAGCAGATAGACGAGAAGCCCAAACGCGGCGGTCGTCGTCAGCGTCACCACGCCCCAGCCGACCCGCCCCAGCGCGTTCCACAACGGCTCCGTGTCGCTGCCCCGCGCCGCCGCGAAGTAGGCCGCCGCGGACAGCGCGCTGGCGGCAAAGGCGACAAAAAGCAGCAGTTGTCCGACCATACCGAGCATGACGTGAACGTTTTAGTTCGAGGTTTGAGCAGAGTCCGAAAGGGTTCTCTCGGCGGCGCGTACCCGCTGCAGGAACGGGTCGGGACCCACGTATCCGACAGTCCGGGATTGAGTAATTTCTTTTCCGCTTCCATCCAAAAATACCAGCGTCGGGACGCCGGCCACGTCGAAGCGCTCGCGCAGGGCTTTGGCCTCCGGCGATCCGTAGCGCGTGAGGTCGGCCTTCAACCGGACGAAGGTACTCGTGGCCCCGATTACCTCTTCGTCGGTGAAGGTGGTGCGGTCGAGTTCGATGCAGGGGACGCACCAGTCGGCAGAAAAGTAGAGAAGCGCCGGTCGGCTCGCCTGTTGGGCCTGGATTAGTGCATCGTCGGAGTAGGAACGCCACTCGATCGACGGCTCCTGCAAGACCTGGATGCCGGCGATGCTGGCAACGAGGGCCGCCGCCCCGACGGTCCACTTGACACGCCGGAACCAATTTCCGGGACGACCGGATCGCTCCAGGAAGCCGAGGTACAGTCCCCCGGCGGCGAGGGTCACTGGGACGGCGTAGATCGCGTAATCGGGCACGACCGCCAGGCCAAGGTAGAAGAGCGCCGCCCCGACCATGACAATGCCGAAGAGCTTTTTGACCCACACCATCCAGACTCCGGTGCTCGGCAGCCGGCCTAACAGTCCACTGAACGTTCCCAGAACCAGGTACGGCGCTCCCAGCCCAAGGCCCATCACCGTAAACGCTGAAAGGCCGAAAAATGGGTCGCCCTGTGATCCGACAAAGGCCAAGAGCGCCACGGTGGGCGGCCCGATGCAGGGCGCAGCAAAGACGCCCACCACCAGCCCGGAGAGGTACAGCCCCGCGAGGCCTGACGCCTGATGGGCCCCGGAGAGCCGACTGCGAAGCCAGGCCGGAGGCTGCAGTTCATAGACGCCGAACATGCCGAGGGCCATCGCAAACAGGAGCACGCCGATCGCTCCCAACACCCAGGGGCTCTGCAGGGCCGCCCCGAAAAGACCTCCCGTGACGGCGGCAATCGTGCCCAGGACGCTGTACATGGTGGCGATACCGAGCACGTAGATGCTCGCCCGGCCAAAGGAGCAGACCAGACGATTCTCTTTTTGAACCCCAAACAACGAGACGGTCACCGACATCATGGGGTATACACAGGGCGTGAGGTTCAGGGCCAGACCGATCACAAAGATGCCCAGGTACGCCAGCACCAGGCCCCGCTGGTCGAACATCGACGCGATCTGATTGGTGCTGGCTTGATCTATGCCGCCGGGTGCGGTCCCTGGTGTTGTAGCCTCTGGTGTCGGTTGCGACGCCGAAATGCCACCGGTTCCTCCCGAGAAGAGCGCCTGATTTGTGGGCCGCCCTTCCCTCGAATCAGCGGTGACCTCTATGGGAAGCGTGACCGGGAGTGTGGACGGCGGCAGGCAGACCGAGTCATTGCAGATCTGGATGCGAAGGCTCCCCTTCAGCACGCGGCGGCCCGGCTGGAGACTGGGCGCGATCCGCAGCGTCAGAAATATCGGTGTTCGCCCGCTATAGACGGCCAGCTTCTGGTTCCCTGCAAAGGAAAAGCTGAACATTTCGGGCTCGGGGTACTCCGTCGTGTCGACCGTAACCCCCTCCGGCGCGTTCGTCGTCAGCGCCGTGCCGATCAAGTACTCCAGGGTTGGCTTGTGGGCGTTAGCGTGCCAGCCCTCATCAATGTCGAGCACCACGGCCGCCCGCACCGTGTCGCCGGCGGGCACGGCGGTCCGGCTAAGCCGGGCGTCCACCGAAACCCGCGCGGCGCTTCGCCCCTGCTGCTGGGCCGAGGCCCCAGTCGCAAAGGCCCCCAAAATCGCAATCAGGGCCAGACCCGCCATCCAGAGGCGGCCATTCAGTACCGGTCGGGCCAAAAGTATGCTACTGCGCATCCTTCCTCGGGGACGGTTTGTCAGAAGAGACAGGGTTCGCGAGGTAGGGGCGGACGGCCTCTACGAAGGTGGAGTAGTCCCCAGCGCCGGACCAGAAGTCTCGGATTATCCCCTCCGGTCCGATCACAAAACTATAAGGGCGAGACTGGCGGACCCGGCTATAGGGAGCAGGCCAGGACCGGTCTTGCGGCAGGTATCCACTGACCGTGTTGAGTTGAAGCTTCTCCCGCTCGAAGCGCCGGATGGTGGAGCGACGCTCGTCGGAGATTGTGACGACGACGAGCCCCTGTGGTCCATGCGTCTTCTGCAGACGGTTCAGCTGGGGAAGCTCATCCAAGCACGGGGGGCACCAGGTGGCCCACAGGTTCAGGAGCACGACCTGCCCTCGGTAGTCGCGGAGCGTCTTCGGCTCGTTGCTGTCGACGAGTCGAAAACGAAGCCTGGGCGCCTCGGTGCCGGTTACCGCCGTGCTCTTCTCCTCCCCGGTCGAGGATCCAGCCAGCGTTAGCGCGGCAATTCCTCCTCCCATTAGCACGACAGACAGGGCGAGCGTAGCCCCGATCCATTCGAGCGCGCCTTCCGGGCGAGGCGGAGAGCGGCGCCGCAAAATGAGGTAGAGCAGGCCGACGCCACTCCCCATAAGCAGGGCGACTCCAAAAAACGTTACCGTGGAATTGAGTGGCATTGCGTGCAGTTTGCGTCTTGTTGTGGTGGCCCTGTCTTGTTTTGACCCCGTCACGGGCTCTCGGGTTATCTTTTCGCTCCGAACCTGTCGCCGACCCGTTGAAACGGGGGGCCAACCGTCCCCAGCGCCTCTCCCCGGGCCAGGGCCCGAAGCACCGGGCGAAGCGTCTCCTTCGTGAGAAGCCCGACCGATCGGAGCCGGACGCGCCCCTTGGGATCGACGATAAAGGAGGTCGGAATCACGGGGATCGGCCCGTACTTCTTAGCGGCCGTTCCGTCGTCGATCACGACCGGGTAGTTGACACCAAACTTTTCCGTGAAGGCGCGCACCTTCTCGGCTCCCCCCTCGTCTAGTGACACTCCAATGAAAAGAACGTCGTCCTTCATCGACTTCTGAAGGTCGACGAAGTCGGGGACTTCTTTTCGGCAGGGCGGACACCAGGTCGCCCAGAAGTTAATGACCACGACCGTTCCGCGATGCTCGGTCAGCCGAAACGTCTCCCCGTTGAGTCGCTCCAGGGCAAAGTCCGGGGCCTTCGGTGGTTCGGGGGACTCCTCCCCTCCCGGTCGGCCCGAAGAGCCAAAAAGGCCGGTCCCGTCGAGACGTCCTCCCAGCCCCATTCCCCCACCGAGGAAGAAAATCAGCGCCACTCCCCCGCCGATGCCCACGAGGAACGCGCCGAGGTGCCATCTGGAGAAGATTTTCATGCCTTATCCCGGTTGATCCTGTTGCTGGTTGCGTGCCCACTTCGGACCCCACTTCTTATCGACGGCGGCCTGAATCTTCGCCGGGTCGGTCACTCCCTTTTGTTTCATGTCGTAGGCAATCTTCGCCGTGCCCCGGCAGACGGCGCAGCTCGCGGCCATTTGGTCTTCAAAACAAGCGAGGTTGGAACGGTGAATTCCGCGGTTTTCGCACTTGCACCAGCAGTAAAGCTTATTGAGCGTCGCGGGAATCTTGCGCGCGATCTGGTACGCGCGCTTCACCTCCGGGCGCTCAAACCGCCCGGGGGAGAGCACACCGGAAGAGTCAGAACGCCCGCTGGGTCGGAGGCGCAGCCCGTCCCTGCGGAGGTGACCAGGGATCGGGCTCTGGGAAGACGGCTGCTGGCGCTGCTGCGTCGTTGGAGCCTTTGCCGTCGAGCGTGTCTTTCCCTGCTCAGGCCTTCGGTACTCCGTGTACACAAACAGCACGAGCGCCGCCAGTCCGGCCCCGATTCCGAAGAAGATCAAATGGCGGGTGAAGCTGGGCATGGATCGACAGTGGGTGTCATGAAAAGGGATCGCTCACTGATGGGCACCTCATCGGATTCCTGGTTCGGACCTCTAGCAAACGACGGCTTCGCTCTTGGACGGGCAGGGTGGAACGCAAGCGACCACGATTAGTGGTGCGCGTGTTCGGAGGCGGCCTCCGCGAGGGTCGGCGGCTCTCCGGCAAATCGGTCCGGATCCCCTTCAAAGGTGTGCTTGCACCTCTTCGAGCAGAAGCGGTACGTTTTGCCGTCGTAGGTCGTGCTCGGGCTATCTGCGCCCGTGCGCATCCCACACACAGGGTCCCGGTACTGCCCCGGAGCCCCGAGACCTCGCCGATACACGTAGGTCAAAAATCCGGTCAGCCCGAATGCGATGAGGTTGAGGTAGAAGGTGTAGTCGAGCGCAAAGTAGGTCTGCTCGGTGGCCGTCTGGCCTCCCGCCAGGTCCGGAACGATCCCGAATGCATCGAAGAGAATTTCCATGACGAAGCCCGTAAACGCCATCGTCACGAAAAAGACTGCCAGGATGTACGCCATCACTTTCCAGCCGTAGTACTTCCGATAGACGTTGAGAACCGGTATCGTGATGAGGTCGGCGTAGACGAAAGCGATGACGCCGGCGAAGCCGATTCCACCGCCCCATAGCGCGACGGCGAAGGGGACGTTTCCCATACTGCCCACGAAGCTAATCACGGCGATCGCGGTCCCCATCAGGGCATTCTCTGCGGTCACCAGAAGGCTTTCTCCCTGGAGAAAGAGGGCGTTCCAAACCCACTGTGGCACAAAAACGATGACGAACCCGGAGATGAGAAATCCCCCGACCACGTCCTTCCAGATCATCGACCACTCCTTTCGAAACTGGTTGGCAATCTTGTACCAGCCGCCCCAAGAACGGAGGTCGTCCTGCCAATCACCGATGCCGGCCGCCTGCTGGCGGTACGTCTCCATGCAGCCCTCAGAGCAAAACTTCAAGGTCTCTCCGTCCTCAGTCGTCAAAGCATACTCGTCCTTCCCCTCCATGCCGCAGGTGGGATCTTCGTCTACGCCCATCTCAGCATCCTGCGCGGCGAGAGTCTCCCGAACCTTCTCGAAGAGGTTTTCTGGGAGGGTCAGGTGGACGAGAACGGCCGTTACCGCGATTAGGATAAGGCCCCCGAGCAACTCGGCAGCAAGAAACTCCCAACCCAGCAGAATGACGATCATGAGACCCAGCTCGACGATCAGATTCGTCGAGGCAAACATGAAGGCCAGGAAATTGACTACGTGTGCCCCCTTTTTGAAGAGCCCCTTCCCGATCGCCACGGCCCCAAAGCTGCACCCACTGCTGGCCGCGCCGAAGAGTGTGGCCTTGACCAGGCTCCCGATGCTGCCGTCGCCGAGGACCTGCGCCATGCGCTCCTTCGAGACATAGACCTGTACGAGGCTTGTAATCGTGAGCCCCATGATGATGGCCCAGGCGGCCGTCCAGAGAAAGCCAAACCCGATTCGAAGAGCTTCGAGAAGTCCGTCAATCATCATAAGCTGACTCGTCTTTTCGACAACGGTGCCTTTTCTGGCATCTGGACCGTGGCCACTGCCGCGACGTGCTCGACGGCCCGGACGGCCACAGCGACCAATTGCGGCCCAACCAGATCTTGGCGGTGTCGCTGCCGCACAGCCCGTTGACCGCCGAGCAGCAGCACGGTGTCGTCGACGCGTGTGCCGCCCACCTGCTCACCCCGCACGGCCTGCGCAGCCTCTCGCCCGACGACCCCGACTACGTGGGGCGCTACGAAGGCGGGCGCGAGGCCCGCGACGGCGCCTACCACCAGGGCACCGTCTGGAGCTGGCTGATCGGCCCGTTCGTGAAGGCCCACCTGCGCGTCTACGACGACCCGGACACCGCCCGCTCTTTCCTCGCCCCGCTCCGCCGCCACCTCGCCGGGCACGGCGTCGGGAGCATCAGCGAAATCTTCGACGGTGACGCCCCCTTCACGCCCCGCGGCACCCCGGCCCAGGCCTGGGGCGTCGCGCAGCTTCTCGAAGCGCAGGTCGCGACGACCCGTCCGTCCGACGACGCGTGATTGCCCAGTCGGCCGAAGGCTGATGCGCGTCTGTTCCTTCGACGTCGGGCCGTCCTATAGCTGTGCGTCGGCCTTCGCAAATTCCCGACTAACCCCCTCGTCGTCTAGGACTTCGAGCCGCCGGTAGTGTCGACGAATGGACGGGTGGGCCTCCCGATTGAGCGGAATCGTGTCCACAATCATGCGCGCCTTTCGGTCGTACGTGAGGTAGTTGTAAAACCAGTTCATGAAGGCAATAAGCCGGTTGCGCAGGCCCGGGAGCTTTGCCACGTGGACGGCCGCCCAGAGGAGCCAGGCCAGCACGCCTTTCAGCTTGATTCCGCCTGCGAGTTCTGCAATGCCGGCGTTCCGCCCCAGGGTTGCCATTTTCCCGAGGTCATTGTACTCGAAGGGCTGGAGGGGCTCCTCGTTCAGTTGGTGTCGGACTTGCCGGGCGGCGTGACGGCCCTGCTGGATAGCCACGGGGGCGAGTTGCGGATAAAGATCCCCGTCCGCGGTGCGGGCCGCGGCCACATCTCCCACCGCAAATATCGACGGATGATCGGACACGTGCAGGGCACGGGTGACCGGAAGCCGACCGGCGGGGCCGGGCGTCACGCCTACCGCTTCTGCCAGCGTCTCCGCCAGCGGATGGGCACGCACGCCCGCCGCCCAGACCGTCGTCCCGGCCTTGATGAACCCGTCGTTCGTCTCGACCCCCGTCTCGGTCACCGCGGTCACCGACGTGTTGAGCTGTACGTTGACGCCCCGCTGTTCGAGGGACTGTCGCGCGTATTCGCGAAGGGAAGGGGAGTACCCCCTCATGAGGGCGTCCCCCCGATCGAGCAGGTGCACCTGAGCGGTGTCGGGATCGGCCCAGGCAAAGTCGCGACACATCGTTTCCTGAAAGAGCTCCGTCAGCATGGCCGCCGTCTCCACCCCGGTGGGGCCCCCGCCCACGATGACGGTGTCCAGGGCACAGGAGGTCTGCAGGTCGGGGTTGCAGTCGGCCTCCTCGAAGCGTTCGAGGATGTGATTACGGAGATTGAGCGCGTCCGGAATGTCCTTCATGGGAAAGGCGTACTGCCGCACTCCCTCGATGTCCATGTAGTTGGTGACCGCTCCCGGGGCGAAGAGGAGCACGTCGTAGACCATCGAGGCCCCGTCTTCGGCGTGAATCCGCTGTGCGTCCGGATCGATGTCGACGATGTTGGCGCGCCGAAACTGCGCGTTGTCCTGCCCTCGCAGAAGGTCCCGAATCGGCATCGTCACGTTGCCGGACGTGAGCCCGGCCGTCGCGATCTGGTACAGCAGGGGCTGAAACTTGTGGTAGTTATTCCGGTCCACCAGCATGACCTCCACGGGGGCCCCGTCCAGGCACTGCGTCGCCTCAATTCCGGCAAACCCGGCCCCGAGGACCACGACCCGAGGCCGCGCGCTCGACGTTCCGTTTCCAGAATGGTCCGTTGAGCGCTCGGTTGCAGAAGTACGTTCCATTGTGAATACCTCCGTTTGTCGTGGAAATACGTATCCAGGATGCCTTTGCGCGCAGTGTAGCGTCAGCGCCAAATTCGCACGCCAAAGACGAAGGCGCCGTCGCCGGCGTCGCCCCCGGCGAGGTCGGCCGTCTCGCCGAACCGCCAGTTCTGGTCGTAGCCGACGTACGGGGCAAACTTGCGGTGGAACTCGTAGCGGAGTCGCAGGCCCAGGTTGAGGTTGTTGATCCCTGTGCCGACGCCCCATTCCGGCACGTCCTGCAGGGCCGCGTTCAGTTCCGCCTCCGGCTCCAGCACCAGCCGCTGCGTGAACCGGAACGAATAGGCGGCCACGAACCGTGCGGAGACGTTTCCGTCGTCGCTCACGTAGAGGGTCGGCTCGACTTCAAACCGGTACGGAGCCACTCCCTGCAACCCCACCGCGAGGTGGCCGCGGGTCTTCCCCGCGTCCTCCCAGCTTCGGTCGACCCGCACGCCGGCCACCGCATCGAAGAAGGGCGTGATGAGGCGCCCGTAGAGGGCTTCAATTTCGGTTTCCCCTTCGGACTCAAGGGTCGACTGCTGCCCCTCCGCACGGAGCCAAAAGCGATTGAGGTCGCCCCCAACCCAGCCGACCGCTTCGAGGCTAACGGGTTGTCCGGCCGGTTTCGGGACGTATTCGAGCTGGTCGAAGAGAACCTTCGGGTAGATCTTGTCGTCCATCGTCTGCCCGCGGGCTGCCTGTGGCACACTGACCAGAAGCAGGGCCGCTAGGACCGTTCCAACGAGGTATTTGAGGGTATTCATCATTCAGTGGGGTTAGCGCGTGTGAAAGGACAGGGAGAAGGGGCCCCGTCGTTGCGGGGCCGGGTGCGGGCGTCGCCTACGTGATGGAGGGATGGTCGTAGTGAAACTCCTCGTCGCTTCCGGGCTCCGGTTCGACGTAGACCACCCGAGCCATGCCGGTGTCCATGTGGTAGAGGATGTGGCAGTGGAAGAACCAGGGTCCCACTTCGTGACCGTCGACCAGGAGCGAGACCCGTTCGGCGGGCTTGACGGTGATCGTGTCGATGAGGGGGGCCTTCTCCCCGTGGCCGTTTTCCAGCTCCATGAACTGCCCGTGCAGGTGCATCGGGTGGTTCATCATCGTGTCGTTGACGATGGTGAGACGCACCCGCTCCCCGTGCTTGATGCGGATCGGGTCGGCGTTGGAAAACTCCACGCCGTTGATGCCCCACATGAACCGCTCCATGTTGCCGGTCAGGTGCAGCTCGACCTCCCGGTCCGGCGCCCGGAACTCGTCTTTCTCGTCGAGGGCTTTGAGCTGGTCGTAGGTGAGCACCCGGCGCCCGTCGCCGCCCAGTCCGATGCCCGGCTCATGCAGCCGGGACCGCGTCATCATCGGCGGACGGGCCTCGGCGGGACCGTGGGTTTCGTCCGGTTCGTGCATCACCGGCTCCGGGAGGGTCCCCGGTGGCCGAAGGCCGCTTTCTTCGGAGGCGGCGTTTCCGGACGCGGCCATTCCGCCAGCCATGCCCCCGGCCATGCTGCCTTCCATGTCCCCTTCCATGTCGCCCTCCATCATGCCCATGTCGGCCTTGGTGAGGGTCGGGCGCTCCCGCTTCTCGGGCACGGGACCTTCCATCCCCTCCTCCGGGGCGAGCGTGCCGCGGGCGTAGCTGCTCCGGTCGAGGGATTCGGCGAAAACCGTGTAGGCACGGTCCTCGGTCGGCTCCACGATCACGTCGTAGCGCTCGGCCGTCCCAATCCGGAACTCGTCGGTGGTTACCGGCTCCACGTTCTGGCCGCTCACCTGCACCACGTCCATCTCCAGTCCCGGCACGCGCACGTCGAAGATGGAGGAGGCACTGGCGTTGATGACCCGCAGGCGCACCCGCTCGCCCGGGTTGAACAGGCCGGTCCAGTTCGCACCGGGCGCGTGTCCGTTCATCAGGAAGGTGTAGGCCGGCGCCCGGACGGCCGAGAGGTCGGTGGCGCTCATGCGCATCCGGTCCCACATGAGGCGGTTTTTGAGCGTGTCCCAGAAGCCGTTCTCGCCCACGTCGCTCCAGAACTCCCCGACGGTGCGCCGCTGAAAATTGTAGTAGCCCTCCCCCTTCTTGAGGTTGGCCAGGACCTGATGCGGATCCTCGAAGGTCCAGTCGGAGAGGACGACCACGTGCTCCCGGTCGTACTCGAACGGCGTTCCTCCGGCCGGATCGACCAGAAGCGGCCCGTAGTGGCCGAGCTGCTCCTGCAGGCCGGAGTGGCTGTGGTACCAGTAGGTGCCGTACTGGCGCACCTCGAAGGGCCCTGCCTCGAAGGTTTCGCCGGGCGCGACGCCCGCGTAGTTGACCTTGGGGACCCCGTCGTACTGGTTGGGAATGAGCAGGCCGTGCCAGTGAATGGAGGTCTCCTTCTCGAGCTTGTTGGTGTACCGGAGGACCGCTTCCTTGCCTTCCTGCAGGCGAATGAGGGGCCCCGGGACGGTGCCGTTGTGAGTGATCGCCGTCGCGCGCTTCCCGGCCACCTCGAAGGACGTTTTTTCGATCGTGAGGTCGTACTCTACACGGCGGCTGTCACGGTAGGTCGGCTCAAGCGGCTGAAGGCCGGCCTGGGCACCGCCCGGCTGGGCCTGCGCCCAGCCGGGAAGGATCGCCTGCACGCCCGCCAGGGCGGTCAGGGCCCCGGCGCTGCGCAAGAAGTCGCGGCGGGAGACAGGGCTGGGGTCAATGTCTGACGGAGATGCGCCAGAGGCCGTTGAATTAGAGGTTGGATCGGTCATGCTCATCGTTGTGGTTTGCGTAGTCTTGAAGGTTTGACGTAGAAGGGACGCTTAGGTCCGCTCGAAAACTCGATACTGCGGACAACGGACCCAGGGCACGTGGTGCAATCTCACCGAGACCGCAGGCTCCTTTCGAGAGAGGCTTCCTCAGGAGGTCGTTCCTGGAAGAAGCAGTTCCTCGAAAGAGGGTTGCGCGGAGAGACTACACCGCACCCCTTCACTCAAGCCACACGCTGACGCGGAGGTGCAGACGACCCGCGCGTTCGGCGGTGCGCCGATCAAACCAAAGAGATGAAATGACCGTGCCTGTCGGCGGCCCCGCCGGCTCGACCTCTGCCCCGACGGTCCCTCCGCCCTGCACGTCGGGCGTTGAGGACGTGCTGGTCAGGGCCTCTTGACTGGCGTAGTGCGTGAGGCACACCGCGGAGGTGGGCGCACGGTCGCTCTCGCAGTGCTCGGCGGAGTCGGCGACGCAACACCGATCAGGAGCGGTCGTGCCGAGAGACCCGCAAGCAGCGTGCGCCGGGGACGCCCCCCAGCCCAGCCCGAGGAACAGGGCCGTCAGAGCTGCCAGAAGCCGGTATGTCGGCGAGCGTGTCATGACAGACGTGTAGAGGTCGAAAACAGCGTGGGTACTAATAGGGGGTACGGGTACTTGTTTCAGTCCGTCCCGTAGACATTTCTTGAAGCCCTCCTCTCTCCCAAGTGGAGCCCTCCTCACCGTGGGGGTCCGGTCCGTACCCGGCCCTTTGCAGCGCCGTTGGCACCTAACGACGCTGCAAAGGAAAACCAGATCGGGCCGCTAAACGGGGACTCCGCGAGCTACTTTTGGCCCGACGCGGTCACCTTCAGGGTTCCTTTCATCCCCAGCTTGTAGTGTTTCTGCCCGGTCGTCTCGAAGCACGCAATGGTGTACGTCCCGGCCTTCGACGGCGGCAGCGTAAACGTCATGGAGCCGCTTTCTCCGGATTTGAGGGCCAGCATCGTCCCGTGATGCTCTTCCCCGTGTTCTTCTCCTCCAGCGTGTTCGTCCTCCTCCGCGTGCTCTTCCCCCTCCTCAGCGTGTTCATCCTCCTCACTGTGTTCACCCTCCTCGGCGGTCTCGTCGGGGTTCTGCTTTTTCACCGAAACGCCGGCGAACAGATCATTCTCGAAGCCCTCTCCTTCGCCTGCCATCTTCTTTCCGGCCATAAATTCGTGCTCTACTTTTCCCGTGTTGGTAAACTTCAGGGTCACCTTTTTCCCGGCCGGAACGGTCAGGGTCGAGGGCTTAAAGGCAAAGTCTTTCATCGTCACCTCGATCACCTTCGCGGAGGTGCCGGCCATCGAGGAGGTAGCTGCATTCGAATTAGTGCCTTCCGACGATTGGCTCTTGCCGGCCCCGCAGGCCACGAGAACCAGGGCCATTCCTCCAGCGAGAGCGGTTCGCAAAAGGGCGCCGAGGGTCGATGCGTTGAGCGTTCGATATATGACAAAAGGGGTTTGGTCTTGTGAAAAACGCGGTGATGGTTGTCTTCTTCGTAGTGATGCTACTCAGTATGGGGTTGGAATGAGGAACCGGTTCGCAGCGAGTCATAGTGCTTGGGCAGTGAGCTTCCGCAGACGGACGGTTCCGGTTCCCTCCAGTCGTAGGCCCACCGTGCCGGCACCCATCGCGTCGCCGTGAGGGTGCGTCACGAGCTTACTGCCGAGATAGCCCCGGAAATGCGTCCCGTCCCCGACGGCCCGAACCGTGACCCACCCATTCTGGTCTACGGCGGCCTCATCCATGACGGTCTCTTCTCCCCCGGACACGCGCCCCTGCTGGATGGCTTCTCCGCTTACGGCAAGAAAGTCGTAATTCTCGGCGTCCTGGACGTGGTGGAGAAGCGACACGGTCCCGTCGAATTCCTCCTGATTCACCTCGGCGGTGACCTGCACGGCCCCCAGCGTGTCAGGGACGACAAACGTGACGGGCCGCGTCGCGCGAAGCGTGAGGGCGACCGAGCCCGTGCGGGTCGTATCGAGCGTGGCCTGCACGTCGGACGGCGTGCCCTCCAGCCACCGCATCCGCCCGGTCCACGCCGTGTCGGACTGGGGCTGCCACTGCCACCCGCTCGTGCCAACGGTGAGGCCCGGCTCGGCGACCGCCTGGGTCGTGTCGACGTGGCCTGTGCCAACCCCGTACTTGTACACCATCTTGGCCCCGTGGTCTCCCGTCTCGTAGAGCAGATACGACCCTCCGAGGGCGAGGACGAAGAGCAGGCCCTGCACGGCGATGCGTCCACGCGTCCTCGACCAGAGATGCGTACCGAGGCGCACCAGCGCGTAGACGCCGAAGAACCACATCGTCCACCACGCGAGGTTCGAGTGCTCGGTGAGCACGGGCTGGGCCTCGGCCGGCACCGACACTGCGTCGGCGGCCCAGGTGCCGGTGAAGTAGGTGACAACGGCACTCGCCCCGCCGACCACGTAGAGGGCCACCGTGGCCGGACGGAGCCACTCCCATCTGCGTAGGACCAGAGAAAATATGTCGGCCCCGAGTGCCCCGACGATGAGGGCAATGGGAAAGTGCACGATCATTGGGTGGATGTTGGGCGCCCAGTCAGGAATCAGTTCCATGGATTGAGAAGGGGATTGGATAAGAAGGAAGACGGTTTGAAACCAGATTGGCGTCGGCCAGACCTCTCAGCAACAAAAGGAGAAGAGGTCAACGGAAGGCAGCCCAGGACATAAGACCTCTCCAGTGAGCAGTTCTGGGCAGGCGTAGATCCTCCCGGCCGGTTGCCCAGAGGCGTAGCAGCCGCAAAGACTTGCTGCGACGGCCCATTGCACTGAGGTCAGGCCACCGGGCGTTCGTCCGGCAAGACTTCCGAACGGTAGGACCTCCTTAGTCAGGGCTTCCGGAAGCGGGAGACTTAGCCGCGGCGCAGTGGTCGATGGACCACCCTTCCTTTTTCACTCGATTCGCAGAAAGACCCGCAACCTCGAGGACTCCTACCCCGAACCTCGTCCTGGCTGCTTCTCGCGCGTCCAGGGTTACCGGTGATCTTTGCGCTTGCCGTGGCTATGCTGGAGGGGCTAAGCTGGAGTGTAGTTTCTGATCAGGGCGGCTGCCCCTCGGTCAAGACTAGATCAGAAATCGTTGCGTCCGGAGACGGGGACGCGTCGGCGGGGGAGGTGGACCTTCTTCCCGGCTCACGGGCTCTTCTCTTCGATGGGCGATGTGCGCGCGAGATAAATCCGCCACTGCCGCACCGGTCAGGCGTCGGGTTGTCGGCTCAGGGAGAGAAACGGCGACCGCCGGCACGATCGCGGGCGGGGGGCTGCAGGTCAACGAGAGCCCGCTCGGGCAATGCCCCAGTGGCATGGGCGAAGTCGATCGGTCGGCGGGGAGATAAGCCGCGTGGTCCAGCGCCGACGTAGAAGCGGCATGCCGCAGGCCTCCCGCATTCGTCGTTGCGGCACCTGAGTGGGACGGATGGGCATGCGCTTCCCCCCACCCTGCGGCGAGGAGGAGAGAGGCCACTCCCAGGGCCATCAAAAGGCGATATGGAAAGGACGTGTCACGCATTGGACGATCTGTAGCCCTGCAGTGAGGCTCCACAGTGAGGCCCGCTCCGTTGCCTGTGGGTTTTCGGTTCTTAGTGCGGGAGACATTCCTGCTCGTCGTTTACGGCCTGCTTGAAGGAAGGCCTACCGATTGGTCGAGCGTTCGGGTGCCGGAGCGGTGTTAAATCCTCTTTTTGAGCACATCCATGACCTCGTCGTAGCTTTCCTGGACGGCCTGCTCGTCGCCACCTCGAATCGCATCGGTCATGCACGTTTCCAGATGGTTGCGAATGATTTTCCGTTCGACCGACTTGAGGGCCTGCTGCACCGAGTGGATCTGGTCGAGGATGTCCCCGCAGTAGCGGTCCTCCTCCTCAACCATCCGCTGGACACCCCGAACCTGCCCTTCGATGCGACTGAGCCGAGAGCGGAAGTCTTGTCGTTTATCCTTGCTTAGCTGCATGGTAAAAAAGGGGGTCTTATCAACGAAAGCCTACCCCAATGTTATGATTGGAACTCGTATCCGGCCTTGCTGATGGCTGTGGACAGGCGACATCTCGAGATGATCGATGACTCGTGTTCAACTTCGTCTACGCCAAGAGCTACGATGTTTACGTCCCGGACCTCCACGCCATCACTGGTGTCGAGACGTTCACGGATGCACACCCGGGTTCCCAGCGTCCTCTTTTGATTGGAATTGTATCCCACTCGGTTTTACCCATCGCGATGGAGGAGGGGTGGCGCACTCGCTATTAATGGGATACCCCCTACCCGTACCCAAAAACGAATGTTTCTCCCTTCCCTGTATCTTTAAAAATTGATTCGGCCGATCTACTGGGAAATCGAAGAATGTGGTTGCCGAGGTTGCATCTGTTTTGGAGTTGACGACGAAGATTAAAACGCGTCCCCAAGTCTCCTGCGTCAGAGACGTTTCTTTGCCCTCCCTTTCTTTCCGACATCTGTCAGAAGCGTCGTGATAGGAGAGCCCCGGATCAGTCCGAGACATCGGTACGCCTAAGGACATGGCCTGAGCGTGTTGTCGTCGAGAACACGCTCATCCCAAATGTCCTTACGTCCATGCCTGCAACCCAACCGACCTTGTTTCCTTCGCTTTCTTCTGATGAGACCCGAACCAATCAGAGGATCCCTGATTTCGACCCTTCAGAAATTCCCTCGTCACCTTTATCCCCTGAAGACAGGACTCTCGTCCGAACGCAGGTCAGCGAGTGGCCCGACGGGGAGCGTCCCTGGCAAAAGCTCCTCAGCGCCGGCCCGAGTGCTCTCTCTGACGCGGAGGTCTTGAGCGTCCTGATCGGGCGGGGCACCCGCCTGGGCGAGGAGGTCATCACCTCCGTCGACATCGGCCGCGAGCTTCTCCGGCGCTTCGAGACGCCGGCGGGCATCTCCGACCGGCCGGTCCTGGAGCTGACTGCCCTTCCCGGCATCGGCAAGCAAACCGCCGCCCGCCTCGCGGCAGCCATCGAGTTGGGCCGTCGCATCGAGTCCGGTCGGGCCGGAGAACGGGTGCAGGTCTGCAACCCGGAGGACGTGGCCGGGGTCTACGGGCCCTTGATGCGAGACCTCACGTCGGAGGTCTTCAAGATCGTCTTCCTGAACACCGCCAACGTCATTATCGGGGACGAGACGGTCAGTGAAGGGGGCCTGAGCGCCGCCATCGTGGAGCCGAGGGCCATCTTTCGGTCGGCGATCGGCCGCAACGCCGCCGCGATCATCGCCCTTCACAACCACCCTTCGGCCAATCCCGAGCCCAGCCGGGCGGACATCAAAATCACCCGGCAAATTGCCAGTGCCGGAGAGGTGATGGGCATTCCCCTACACGACCACCTCATCATCGCTGGGACCAGCCACACGAGCCTCGCCGAACGAGGCGTCATCTCCTAAGGGCTCTACGCCGCGCGCCACCCGGCCTCCAGATCCCGAGAGGCCCGGTGGCGCCCTTCGGGTTCCTCTTCATTTTTTATCACCTGTCCAGATCAAACCTATGCCTGCTCTATCAACTGACCAAACAACTTCTTCCTCCCCTGTCCTTCTTCCCGCCGGGCGCCTTTCGGCGTGGCTGGGCAAGACGCGGCTTCTTTCGGAGAATCCTTTTCTCGAAGGCGGCGAGCGCCTCTTCATCGGGGCTCGCGACAAGGCACTCGGAGAGTGGTATGCCGAGATGGCCGAGGCCCGCAAGCGCGACCTTCTCGTCGGAGCAACGTCCCTCCAGAAGGCGATCGGTCAGGCGCAAAGGCCTGCGGAGTTCAAAAGGCGTGTCCTCTCCCGCACGGAAGGCCTCGAACGCGATCTTCGCGAATGGGTCGCGTGGCAGACCCTCCGCGAACTGGAGGCGAGCGGCTGGCTTCCCTTACCCCTCTGTTCGCTTCGCACCGAGCGGGTGGTCACCAGGCTGGTTCATTACCACTACGAGAGAGGCCTGCCCCAACGCCCGCCCGAAAGAGATGATGCCGAGAGGAATCGGACCCACCAAAAGCGGCTTGCCCGCGCCTTGCGCACCAGCGGGATTCGGGGCCGATTTGCCTGGCTACGGTTTCGGTCTCAATGGGAGCGGCTCCCCTGGCCTCTCCTCTGGATCGACGCGGGGCCGGTCCCCTCAGCTCCAGTTTCCTCGAATCGAGAAGGTAGCGGGGAATCCCCGGATGGCCTGCTCAACGCAAGTGCCCTCCTGGAAGCAGAGTGGTACGTTCGCTACGTGGAGAAGACCGGCCGCAGTGGGAGTGGCGGATGCAAAGCTGAAAGCAGCAGGGGCAGTGAGAACGGCAGCAGCAGACTCGGAGGGCCGAGCGACACATGCCCTGAAGGGGCTCCTGAAACGACTGGTCTCAAAGATAGAGATCCGGAAGAAAATAACCTTAACGAGGGCGGCCCCGAAGAGGATTGCCCTGAGATCGGTTCCATCGAGGCGCGTGATGTCAACGAAAAGGGGGATGAGAAGACGGGTTCAGAAGAGAATCCCTCCGGGGAAAATGGCCCGGCCTCCGGTGCAGGTGCCCCCTCCCTTCCAGACTCCTTTATCCCATCGGGCGAGGCGCTTCTCGTCTCAAGGGCCGAGTAGGACGAGATCGCCGAACACGCAGAAGGCCCGCCTAGCAAGAAAACACGGCACGTCCTCGAAATCCGATCGGGCAGGTGCGCCTCCTCAATTTCAGCTGAGAGCGCCCCGGGGACGAGCATCCGCCGGTTCGTCGCTGAAAGGCGAGAAGGCCCTTCTTCCCAATTCCCGGTCATTCGAGCCTGGGAAGTCCTTCCCGATTCGCAGATGGGCTGGCTCCGGCAATCGGAGAACGCGATGGAGAAGTGGCGGGACGCCCGTGAAAAGTGGGTCGAGGTCGGAAAAAAGGTGTACTCCGACGGCCAAGGCGCCGGAAGCGCGTGGGACGGCTTTCTCATCCTCTGGCCCGTAGACATCTTCTTCAGCCCAGAGGCAATGCAGGCCGCCGGCTACGAGAGTGCCACGCGGAGCGCCACCTATTCGAACGGAGAGTCGGACGGCGAAGAGTCATCACTTGCCAATGTAACGGGGGAGGACTCCTCTCGTGAGATGGATCGTGAGATAGACGTAGCTTGCTCTTCAGTCAGCTCTTCCGAGGGCTCACCTGAATCCGACGGCTTGCCTGAAGAGGAGACCATTTCGTTTGTGGGACGGGAGGCACGGCGCGTGCAGGAGCCGGGACAAGAGACGAGCAGTGACTCGTGCGGGGAAAGCGAACAGCCGGAGATTCGCCCCAAGGACCTCGAGCTGCATCCAACGTGTTCTCCCAAGGGAGGGCTTCCTACAAACCGACAGTCACCCCCAAATCGACAGGTGCCCCCAAACCGACAGGTCCCGTGCCCCGAGTGTGGAGCCGCTCCCAAAAAGCCGTGCCGAAACGCTGGCGACGCAAGGATGCCAAAGGGACACGCGGCTCGCACGACAGCTTTCGAGGACCTGCTCCTCGAGAAAACGGATCTCCCCATGGACGTGCGGGGACGCATTTTGGCCCAGCGGATCACGGAGAAGGAAACAGATTTGATCGGCCGCATAGGAGGGGGCAGTCCCACGGGCAGCCCTGTAGGCACAGGGCGCGAGACGTGGAGCGACCTCCGTGGGCAGACCCTCCGGTGTGCCCGTCGCCTCGTCAAAAAAGGGCTCCTCGAAGACACCGAGCAGGTCTCCCCCAAGCAAAACCCTCTGACCGGAGAGAAACTCCTCCTCACGACTAGTGGGCACGCGGCCTATGGGCACCTCGTCAAGGTTGGTAAGGCTGAAGCGAGCAAGGCAGGCTACCCAGACGTGGAGATGAACCCGGCCCTCTACAACGAGCCGGGAGAATGGACCAGCGTGAGAGCAGGGCGGCGAGAGTGGTACCTTGAGGATCTCTTCCGATGCCTCGCCCCTTACCGGCGCCGCACCTACGAGCCGCTTCTCAGCCCCATCGCGCAAACGATCACGATCGTCACAATCGCCATAGCTCAGGAGAAGCGCTATCTCCTTCAGGGCGGACACGGCTGGACCGACGTAAGCAGCTGGGTCCAGGGCGCAAAGCAGTACATCCTGGCGGCCCCGGATGCCTGCCTGGCTCACATCGAAGAGAAGCTTTTGTCCCTCCAGGGCGAGGAGCGGGCGACCCTGCGCTCACGGACGATGACCCTCCTGGAGGTCTACGCGCCAGGTCCCCAGGCCCAGATGCAGTACTCCTGGGACAAGGTGCCCGTCTCCTACGAGCGGTAAGCCCTTTCGGCGCTTCCGTGTGCCCCGCCTAGCCGATTCTCTTCCATCAGGATTCCCTTCTATCAGGGAGAACTGCTGATTTCGTCCTGTTGGGCTCAGCGCGCCGGGAGGCTCAGGCCCCCTGGTGCTTGAGCCTCCCGGCACCGGCCCCGTCCTCTCATGAGGGAAAATCAACTTGCCAGGTTCTTTGGGGCTAGGGCGGGAGCCTCACAAGTTTTCACAGCCACCGACCATTCAACCAGGAAACCCGCCCATGCGCACAGTCGAACTTCTCTCTGAAGAAAGTCTCCGCCAAGAGCTCGAAGAGCAGGGATTTGACACGTCTCGGCTGGATGACGAGGCGTTTCAGGCCACGCCGAGCAGCCCCGATCATCCCCTCCCCGTCAGCAGTAGTGGCGACATGTACGCGGCCCTTCGGGTCGTCGGTCGCCTCCAGAAAGAAATCGAGGCAGAAGAGGTTGCCATGCGCGAGGAAATCGCCCGCGTCAAGAAGATTCGCACCCGGCGGATCGAGGCCAAAAAGCGCTCACTTGATTGGCTGACCGTTCCCCTCAAAAACTACATCGATCACAACGGCAACTACAACGGCCCGGCCGGCTATGCCGGCAGGCGCACCGTCTGGAAAACGACCTGGAAGGCCAGTGGCTCCGAGCTTGGGAAATATGCCATAAGCCGTGGCCTCCCGGTGCGCCTTTCCGTGAAGGGGACCGGTCCCCGCTGCCGTCTACGACAAGCTCTGCCAAACGCTTGGCCACACGACGATCGAAGTGGCGGCCGACAAGAATGCCCTCAAGAAATTCTTCCGCGAGCAGGCCACCGATGAGGAGACGACCCGTGAGCGGGACCGACTCTTCAAAAAGAAAAAGAGCTCTACCTATCGCTTCGAGCCTGATTTTGACTGATAGGATTTTGGCGAGTAGCACAGCGCCTCGTTTCAAGACGGGCGTGCTTCGACAGGTCCCTCAGCATAGAGGCTGCCCTTTGGATCGGATGGGCGGCAGTCTACGAGAAGGCACTGCTCTTTTCTGCCACCCGGCCTCGCCTCAGTGAGACCGGTTGGCAGAAGCGCTACGTGCCTCCTCTCGAAAACCCTTTCTCCATTCGATCCACAGACATCCAATTTTGGAGGTACCTGTTATGACGTCCGTCAACAAAGTCATCCTCATTGGCAACCTCGGCCAGGACCCAACGCTTCGCTACCCCGGCTCGGGGTCTGCGGTCTGCAACATGCGCCTGGCCACCAACGTGTCCTACACCAACAGCGACGGGGAGCGGGTCGACCAGACCGAGTGGCACACGGTCGTCGCCTGGGGCCGCCTCGCGGAGATCTGCTCCGAATACCTGAAGACCGGCTCTCAGGTCTACTTCGAAGGCTCCTTACAGACCCGAAGCTGGGAAGACCGGGACGGCAACAAGCGCCAGACCACGCAGGTCAAAGCCTGGAACCCGTCTTCCGCACCCCCACCGGCGGGGAGGCCGGTTTTGAAGAATTAAACCTCAACATTTGGTGTCAATATGGTATGTTTAGGCAAACATGATCCCGGCTTCGGTCTTTCTGCCTCTCGAAGTAGAGCGCAAGGCAGTTGGCAGGTGCTTCGATCATGCTCAATGGATGCCAGAATGACAAATTTTGGAGGCGAGAAGGGCTCAGATACCGTTGTAATTCCTGACATTCTGCAGGTGCGGAAGATGAGCTGGAAGATGGTGCTCTTGGGCCGGCCAGCAGGGCAGAACGGCCGCTCCACTGAGGAACCTCGACGCCGCGCGGAAGCATCCAACGGCACTACGTCCAGCCCCGATAGAGAAGAGATGCCTTTCTGAGGTAGCAATCGGAAGGGATTTCCTCACCTGAGAGAGCTCGCGTCGGGGGCCGGAAGGCTCCCGGCGTTGGGTGCATCTCCAAGTAGAGCAACCAATCAGACCGAGGTAATTACTGAAGACGGTCGTCGATCTCTGGGTCAAACGGTCCCTCTATTTTAACTTCTTCGAAGGCCGGGTGCTCGGGATTGATTAGAATGTTGTCTTCGGCCGGGACTACGGCACTCGGAACGCGAAGCGCCAAGGAGCGCTCCGACTTTAGCCATTGGTCTCCAATCTTCCGAACAGAGTCGGGGACAGGGTCCTCCCGCCAGCCTTCAGGCAACTTGGTGTGATCGAGCGCTTCGACACGGCTATCAGGAATTTCCGCACGAAACGCCACATAGCTCGACAGGAGTCGATCAGTTGGCAGATTGACCAGGATCTCAAGCTCTGCTAAAGCAAGGGATTCTGACGAGTAGACGACTGGATTGTCGGGACTGTTGAACCGTCCTCCCGCCCGGCGCGCCCCCTCCCCACTGAAGGCCGAGTCGGCGTATTTTTCTTTCACAATTCGCCAGACTCGTGTCATTATCACCCTCTCCGTTCAAAGAATAGCGAGCAGGTCAACTGCTTAGCTATATACGCCGTGCTCCAGGCGGATGAGAAGCCGCTCGACTTCCCGAGCTCCCGGTTCCGTATCTGCAAACTCCAGCGGTTTTTCTCCGCCCAATGCTCGGGTCGGTTCCATAAGCCACTTTTGGGCGTTTTCGGGACCGTCCAAAACCTCTACGGCACGAAGGGCAATCCGGGCAATCCGAAGAATGCGCTCAGACTCACCTTTGGAAAACCGACCACGCTTGCGCCGGCGGCTCAGTGTCGAGGGGCTGATGCCAACCACATCGGTAAGCTTTCTAGTCGGGACGTCCAACAGATCTTTTAGGGCATCGAACCGCTCGGTTGGAACCCCCTCTCGCACTGCCGAGACGAGACCGGTCGGTTCTTCAACCTCCAGCTCGGGAAAATCAGATGTTGTCCCCCCGGTGGAAAGAGGAATCGCGGTGCTCATGACTGGAGTCCCCCAATTGAAAGATAGAGGGTTTCACTTGAAATACCGATCATTCGAACATGCTGTCTCCTCCAAATGGTCCGTATGAGCCCTTCTCCGATTATGTGAAGCGTCCTCCTATTCTATAGGAATGATGATTCAGGCTTCCACTTTCGCACCTGATTCCTCTTGGAAGATTTGATTCACCATGCGCATGACCCCCGCTGAGAAGAGACGGGGACCTAACCTGAGCGGTTTTCCGGCTACAAAAAAGCCACCTGTTGGGTAAGTTGATGCTGCGCACGGCCTTGCATGGAGCAGGGGCGTGCGCCACTCGCTCACCCAACAGGTGACCCGAAACAACCACCGATAAGATGACCGATACCGGCGCTTTTTGCAACTCTGAGGACTTCGATTCGATCGATCAGGTCGAGACGACCGGCGAGACGCTCACTTCGCGAGCGGGAATGGTCCTCTTCAGCCGGTATCTCCGCAACCTCGGGCTGCTTTCCCTGCTGGAACGACTGTTCGGGTCGTTGCGGAAGTCGGAGAAGGGGCTTCCGATCCCGGTTCTCTTTCATCAGATCATCTGCTTTTTTCTGGACGGGACCCGCTTTTCGCTGGTGCGGTTCGACGAGCTGAAGGCGGAGGACGGCTACGCCGGGGCGATCGAGGTGAGCCCAGAATCGATGGCCTCCTCCCACCAGATTAAGCGTTTCTTTTACGGATTCTCTCTGGGCCGGATCTGGCTGTTTCGCAGGCTGATCCAGCAGGTGTTTCTCTGGCGGCTTTGGCGAACGTGTTCGCCTGTCCGGGATCCGGAGGTTGTGATTTTGGGGATGGACACGGAGGCCTGGGATAACGATGGCGCTGAAAAGCGCGAGGGCGTCGAGCCGACCTACAAAGGCGTGGAGGGGTTTCATCCGTTTCAGGTCACCTGGGGCCGGTTTGTGGCCGACGCGCTCCCGCGGGGCGGGTCGAAGCATTCGAACGACGGGGAGACGGCAACGAAGGCGATTCGGCACCTGACCAAGAAGATCCGGAAGGCCCTCGGGAAGGAGATTCCGATCGTCGTGCGGATGGACGCTGGATTTTGCGACGAGGAGATCTACCAGGCCTGCGAGGAGCTGGGAATCGGTTACGTCAGCAGCGGGCGCCTTTTGGAGGAGATCAGGGAGGAGGCCGGGCGTAGGGCCGAGGAGTGGTCCACCTATCAGAACGACTCCTCCCAAAGCGATCCGGAAAGCTCCCGGGAGTGGGCCTACTACGAGCGGGGAGATCGGCGGGGGACCTGGAGCCAGTTTCGCCGGATGATATACGTTCGGCTCCGTCGGAAGGAGGGCCAGCGCAAGCTGGCCTTCGCCCGAAAAGACAGCGTCATCTATACGAACCTTGGCCAAGGCGGGCCGATTGATCGGCGGCTCAAGGAGGCTGGAAAGAGCTCTCTGATTCAGACCGAAAACGTCATTGAGACCCATCACGGCCGGGGCCGGGATGAGTTGGTTCACCGGGCGCTCAAGGACTTTGGAACCGAGCGGATGCCGTTCGAGGGGTTTTTCCAGAACATGGCTTTCTATTCGATGATGCTTTTGTCTTTCAACCTCTACGAAGCGTTTAAGGAGGACGCATTCGGGGCGGAGGAACCCGAGGGCTCCGAAGCGCGGATTCCCCTCTCCTCCTATGCCATTCGGCTTCGCCGAGAGGTGATCGACATTGCCGGAAAGCTGGTCAAAACCGGCCGCCAGATGGTCCTCAAGGTGACCGAGGCGACTGCCCGTAGGCTCGACCTCGGAAAGCTCTTCCGGCAGGTCGCCGATCCGCCTCGCTTTGTCTGGAGGTGACCTGGGGGCCGGCGGAGCGTTTTCGACAGATCGGACGGGGCGGGACGGCGAATCGTTGGGGGCCTGCACGCAAACCAGACATTTTGATCGTCCATCGGTCCGGCTGGCCTTCCAAAGGCCAAAATGAGACTGCAACGCGCGGCACCATTCTCTCCGAACCGGACTGTTTAGAACCGAGGATTCCAAACGGAACCTCGAATCGGAGAGGAGACCTCCTCAAAATCGAAAACCGCTCAATTTAGGTCCAAGTCAGGTCATTCCAGGTCGGGTCATTTTCGATTTGAACGCCGCCGGCATCTGCACGGCTACAGGTGCATCTCCGCCAGTAGAAACGCCCGGCACCTGCGCCAGGGAACACCTGCGCCAGGGGACACCTGCGCTTGGGGACACCTGCGCCAGGAGAACCGGGCTGGTCAGGTGCGCCTGTGCTGAGAAATGCGCCCTCAGCCGTTCTCTAGTCGAGCTAATCCCTGGGCGAGCTAATCTCTAGGCGAGCTAATCCCTGAGCGAGCCAAGGTTGAAACAGGGAGATTTGGGGTTTGCCCGCGGGAGTTTTTCCCAGTCGCCTGAGAGGCGAATAAAAACGCCCGGTCCCCACCAAGGACCGGGCGCCGGCAGACGTGCCAAAAGAGACGTGCCGAAAGGGCTGATGTGCAGGTGTAGAATAGCCACTCGGCAGGGCAGGAGCATTACCGCGGCGTTATCAAACCGTCAAGTCACGGAAAAACACCCGCAGGAGACTGCCGGCAATCTGCCCCCTCAGAAGCCTCAGCGACCCAGCGTTGGCGCCCTAGCGTTGGCGCCCTAGCGTTGGCGCCCCGGCGTTGACGCCCCGGCGCTGGCGTCCGCGAGGGCAAGAGACAGCGCCGAGGCATCCAGTCTCGACAACCAGCTGGTCTTGACAACCAGGCAGTGGCCTGGCTCCCCGCGTGCCGAGATCCGGTTTCTCGCGTGCCGACCGGCTTCTCGCGTGCCGAGATCTGGCTTCTCGCGCCCCGAGAGAGCCCTTGCCTCATCCATCGCTGTATCCGGCAGGGCCGGAGGTTCCACGCCGGAGGTTCCACGCCGGGGGCCCCATCTCTGCTCCTCCAGTAGCTGCGCCAGCACCTCCGCGCGCCCGGCGCTGCTGCCTCCTCCCTCCCACCCCAGGCCGGCCCGGACCAATGCCCCGACGTTCAGGTTTAGAGCGCTAGAAATTCGGAAAACCAGAGACGCCGGGAACCAGAGACCCGACGAACGAGAGACCCGACGAACGAGAGACCCGAGGAATCAGAGACTCCTACAAGCGGAAAACCGAGAGAACAACCGAGCGCCGCCGCCGGCCGGCGGGCCGGCGCTCTCCTGCCGTGCTCTTCTGACCCATTGGCCCTGACCCCGATGCCTTCAACCGAGGCTCCCGCAGGCCGGGAGACGCCTCTCCCCCAGCCCCCGTACGACGCGGTGACGATCCGTTTTGCAGGCGAGGAGGAGCCGTTTCGGATCGGGCCGGTCCGGGCCCTGGAAAAGGGCCGTTTTCCCAGGTCCGGGGAGCCGGCCCTGGAGGTGGTCGAGGCCCCCACGGCCAAGATTCCGAGCCGGGGTCTCGGGGAGGCGGGCCAGATTTTGAAGATTCGGATGGAGGGCTTCTTCGAGATGGATCTGATTTTGATTCGGCCGGAGGCGGTGGCCTCTCTCACGGTCGAGGCCGGCGGGGAGCGCTACCGGGCGGGGCTGGCGGAGGTCGTGGGGCAGGCCTTCGGGGACGAAGCCTCTGGAGACGAAGCCTCCGGGGACGAAGCCTCTGGAGACGAAGCCTCCGGGGACGAAGCCTCCGGGGACGCGGGGTAGCGCCGAGAAGCCTGTAGGACCGGGAGCC
>NZ_JBDGQQ010000116.1:0-56762 GCF_042218895.1 Salinibacter sp.
CCCCTGATACGGGCTGGGAGAACAGCGGGCAAACGATTCAAACTACCGCAAGAACGTCAGCAATCTACCGAGACGTATTCGCGGTTGGTAGGGAGGTCTACGTAATTCGAAGTGAAAACCGCCGAAAAGAAGAGTGATCCGAGATGTGTGGAGTGCGGCGGGGCGCTCTGGGGCTACGATCACGCATCGTAGTGCTTCTGCATGGAGGGGAGAGGTCGCGCGCGCTGAGACTCCAGCCGAGGTCGGCACGCATCAGTTGAACTGGTTCATGGCCGCCTCCAAGTCGTCGTGGGCTACAGTCAGGATTGCGTCGCCGGCCTCCGTGATCGCGTCGCGAATCGTCGACTTCTGCCCGTCAGAAAAGGGGGACAGCACGTAGTCGACCTGCTCGCCCTCCGGAAAGTCGTTCCCGATGCCTACGCGAAGGCGCGGGTACTCGGTGGTGTCGAGCCGCCGAGCAATGTGGGCGAGGCCATTGTGCCCGCCACTGCTGCCGTTCGGGCGGAGGCGGAGGGCCCCAAGCGGGAGATGGAGGTCATCGACGATGATGAGCAGTTGGTCAAGGCCGAGGTCGTGCTGCTCGCGGAGGGACACGACCGCATTCCCGCTCCGGTTCATGTACGTGAGCGGAAGGGCGAGCCCGACGGTCTCTCCCTCATGGGTTCCCCACCCGACGAGGGCGTTCTGCTGATGCTCGAACGAGACGCCGAGCCGATCCGCCAGTGCGTCGACAACCTGGTAGCCAACGTTGTGGCGCGATCCTTCGTATTCGGCACCCGGGTTGCCGAGACCAATGACAAGAAGGGGAGAAGCGGACACGGGCGAGGCGAAAAAGAACGAGGGAAGAAAGAAAAGGACGGCCGGGTCGGCCGCCCTGAGGAAGAGGGTCGGATGGGGGGCGCTCGGACGAAGAACGAGCGAGCGCGACCCTACTGCTGCTGATACCCGGCGCCGCCTTCTTCGCCCTCGGACGGCGGCTCCTCGCCTTCTTCCTCCTCGGCTTCTGCGGCCTCTTCTTCGAGCTCGGCGATTTCCTCCTCGGAAAGCTCGGCGCGTTCTTCTTCGGTAAGCTCCAGGCCCTCCTCTTCTTCCTCCTCGGCCTCGGGCGACGGGGCTGCCTCGATCTGCGGGGCCACGACCGTCACGAGCGTCTGACTGGACGGCGTCTCGATCTGGTAGCCAACGTCGAGGTCGTAGACGTGAAGCGAATCCCCGATGGCCAACTCGGAAATGTCGACCTCAACCTGGGACGGAATGTTTTTGGGAAGCACCGAGATCGTGAGTTCCCGGACGATCTGCTGCGTGTCGCCTCCGTTCTGCTGGCCCACCGGAATGCCCGCGTAGCGCACCGGTACCGTGAGGGTCACCTCGCTGCCCTCCTCCAGCGCCTGGAAGTCGGCGTGTAGGGGGCGATCCGTGAGTGGGTGCAGATCATAGTCCTTCAGAATGCAGTTCCAACTCTCCCCATCCATCTGGACCTCAGCCACGGGGGCCGTTCGACGGTAAATCAGCTTGTCCAGCGCGCTGATGGGAACCTGTAGTGGTGTCGACTCGACCGTGCGGCCGTACAAAATGCACGGAACGCGGTCGTTATTGCGAATGTCGCGCGCAGCCTTCGAGCCGGTCTCGCGCGGCTGAGCTTCGATAACGGGGGCGTCCATGGCATCGTGCTCGGTCCGGTGAACAAATACGACGGCAGCAGGCAGGAAACCAGCAACCCGATCCCTTTCGCATGCAAGATCTTTACTAGACGTGACTCCACGATTTAGTTCCGGCCCTCCTCCGTCGATTCAAGCAAAATAGACGCCTACTCGCAGTGCGCATTGCGCAGCGCGTGTTGCGTCGTTCAGCAAAGTGAAACAGGGCAACACGAAATACGCGACTCGCGAGTGGAGCCGTTCCGGTACGGAGGCAGCGGCCGCTCCTACTCGGTAAACAGCGTCGAGACGGATCGGTCGGTATAGATGTGGCGGATGGCCTTCGCGAACAGGTTCGAGACACTCGCCACTTCGATGCAGTCCGACGGCCGCTTCAGGGGAATCGTGTCGGTAATGATGAGTCGCTCGAGCGGCGAGCTCTCAATCCGGTCGTAGGCGGGGCCGGAGAGGAGCCCGTGCGTGCACGCAGCCATGATCTTTAGGGCTCCCTGATCCCTCAGAGCCTCGGCGGCCCGGGTGAGCGTGCCGGCCGTATCGACGATGTCGTCGATGATGAGGACATTCCGGTCGTCGATGTCGCCGATGATGTTCATCACCTGGGCCTCGTTCTGATGAGGACGGCGCTTGTCGATCAGGGCAAGATCCACGCCCAGTCGCTGGGCGTAGCTGCGGGCCATCTTGAGGGCCCCAACGTCGGGGGCCAACACCACAAAATCGTCCAGGTCAAGCTGGCGGACGTGGTCGATGAGGACGGTGGAGCCCTGGAGGTGATCGACGGGCACATCGAAGAAGCCCTGGATCTGCGCCGCGTGAAGTTCCATGGTAAGGATGCGGTCAACCCCAGCCGAGGTGAGCATGTTGGCCATAAGCTTGGCCGCGATGGAGACTCGGGGCTGGTCCTTCCGCTCCTGCCGGGCGTACCCGAAGTAGGGAACCACGGCCGTGATGCGGTCCGCAGAGGCGCGCTTCGCAGCGTCGATGGTGAGGAGCAGCTCCATCCAGTTGTCGGCCTTCGGATGGGTGCTCTGGATAATGAACAGGTCGGCCCCGCGGATGGACTCTTCAAACCGGACGTAGATCTCTCCGTCGGCAAAGTCGCGGATGGTAAGGTCCCCAAGTGTTGTCCCGTAGGCCTCCGCGATCTTCGTTGCGAGGGCAGGGTTTGAGCGACCCCCAAAGATGGCGACGCGGCTGTCACTACGCGAGGCACGCATGGAAACGAAAGGAAGACCGGGGCTTAGAGCGACCGACGTGAGGGAAACGGACCGTTCTGGGTTGCCCGGGGTGGATTCGAACCACCACCGACGGCTCCAAAGGCCGCTGTCCTGCCATTAGACGACCGGGCAATGTGCATCGGCTCGAAACAGACATTTTACCGCCTGCAAGATACAAGGACTAACGACACTAATCAACGGACCATAAGGAGTCCGGTTCGTGAAGAGATCCTGAGAAGCGCAGGGGAAGGGCGGAGAACGATTCTCACGTCCAGCCCCGCAGTCCGGCGAGTTCGTCGGCAACGGCACCGACCTCGTTCGGGGACAGGGTCCCTCGCTCCGTGAAGAAGCCGCCGGTTACGAGGCCGGCCGGTGTAGTGTCGAACCGGGGCGCCCACACCGCCAGATCCTTCGGTCCGTCGTACACAGCTCTCTCGCGGACCGACTCGTCAGCCGTCTCCTCACTGACCGAAATTTTGTCGGCGGCGCATGCGACGTGCAGGGGCACCCCGGCCCGCTCGGCGGCGAGGGCGGTGCCGCGCGTCCCAACTTTGTTCACCACGGCCCCGGATGGAAGCACAGTATCGGCCCCAACGAGAACGGCGTCGATGGAGGTCTCATCTAGCCGACGGGCAAGGGCCGTATCGGGAATGAGGGTGACGTCGAGGCCAGCATCGACCAGTCGCTCGGCAACCCCGATTCCCTCCCCGCCCGGTTCCGAGACGGCGATGGTAACCGTGGGCAGGGGGTCCGTCCTGCACAGCGCTTCCAGCACGGTTCCAGACCGCGACAGGGTGAGGACGTGCCTGTCCTGCACCTGTGCGGCCGCGTGCTCTGCGGCGTCGGCGTCGGCACGCAGGGCGTCGTGGATGGCCTCGTGGGCATTTATCTCGACCGTTTCGGGAACGAGCTCCGGACGACTTGCGGACATGACACGGTGGATCCGATTCGCCAGGGCCGCCATGGACGGACGGGCGTCCAGCAGGCGCTGCACCGTGTCAACCAGGCGGGCCCGAGCGTCCTCAATCGTGGAAGCCTCAGACGTAGCGAGCATCCCCGCCCGATCGCGCAGCACCTCGAGTGCCCGGATGGACAGACGGGCGGAGCCGTGGGTCGTATCGTCTGTCAGCCCGATTATGGACGGGGCCACGCGCCGGTAGGAGGTCCAGAGGTCCGGCACCGTGTCTCGCCGGAGAATGGTCGTTGGGGAGACCCACTCACTCTCGTCGGTCTCCCAGTTCGTTTCAATCGACCGGGTCTCGGTGTCAAACAGGAACGGGTGCACGACCCAGCGGGGGTCTCGCTCCTCGTCGTCGACGGTAAAGGAGGTCCCCTGACGGACCTGTGTCACGTCCTGCTCCCGAAGCCTCGTCTCCTCTTCGATCTCGTTCAGGGCAGAAGCCACCGGGTCTGCGTCTTCCACGTGGCCGGCCACGCCCCCCCACTGGCCGGGGTACGAATCTACATCGGCACTGCGGCGGAGCAGGAGAACCTCGCCCTGATTACGGAGAAACACAGTGACGACGGGGGTCTCGGTAGGCTCAGGCATGCTGCAGGGCCGAGGCCAGTTGTGAGCAAGTACCACGACTGTGAAAGACATTTTTCCCACGCACCCGACCGCCAACCGGTTCGTCTCCAACCTTGAGAATTGGAAAATTGCTCTCCGTTTTTTATTACTAAGGTAGTAGACAGTCGAATAGTGCTTTCCCTTCCGATGAGTGCCCGACATCTGCCAGGTTCCGCTACGTTCTGCGTTCTGCTCTTGATGGGTTGTGCGGCGTCAACGCCAAGCGGCGACGGAGACGCTTCGGGGAGGAAAATGGTCCAACCTTCGGATTCGGCCCGTCAACTTTCGGTCTCGGAGGTCCGTCCAGCCTCGAAAGGGCAGGATAAAGCCCCGAGCTCGAGCCTGCGCGCGGCTTACGTGAATGGAAAGTACGAGGCAGTTGTCCGGCGCGCCCGCAAGCGGCTCCGGGACACGCTCCAGGCTGGTGAATCGGTCCGGCTGCACACGCTTCTCGGTCGGGCGGAGCAGGCCCTGGGGCGGCACAAGAAAGCGATTAGGACACTGCGGGAGGCTCGAGCGACGGCGTTTGCGGCGGGACAGTCGGTCGTTCACCTTGATCGGGCCCTTGGGGAGAGTTATGCTGCGCTCTACCGGTGGTCCCAGGCGGCGTTGGCTTTTCAGCGGGTTCTTGAGGCCCAGCCCACCAACCGGGCCTCCCGGCAGGCCCTCGCCGAGGTATACCGGCACTCTCAACACTGGAAAGAGGCGAAGCGGCAGTACACTTGGCTGGTCCGCCGAGACTCGTCGAACGGACGGTGGTGGGCACGTCTGGCAAAGTGCGAGATCGAGTTGGGCAAGGTCGGCCAAGCCATCTCCCACTTCGCCACGGCTCATCGGTTGCTGCCCCAGTCCGTGGAGGTGGCCCTAACGCTCAGCCGTTTCTACCGAAACACCATGCGTCCTGGGGCCGCTCGGCGTGTCATCGACACGACCCTTGCCCACCGGCCCGGCGATTCGCGGCTCTGGCGCCGACGGGCGGACCTCGCGTACGAACAAGAAGATCTCAAGATCGCCCGTCGCGCCTACAACCGGGCGATTGCCAGGGGAGATTCCTCCGCGACCGTCTACCGACGGATTGGCTTGATCGACGTGAAACGGCAGCAGCATGCTCGGGCGCTGTCGTCTCTCCGAACGTCCTATCGGCGAGACTCCACCCATTCCCGAACGACCCTGTACCTGGGCATTGCATACTTGAAGGTCGACAGTCTGCAGCGGGCAACGACCTATCTTCAGCGCACAATCAAGCTGGAGGCACAAGGACCGATCACGGAAGCCTTCATACAGCAGGGGGCCGTGAATGACCGGCGCGGAAACGTATCCGCAGCCGTACGGGCTTACAGGACGGCACTCCGTCTGCGGCCGGACCGGACCAGTGTGTACTTTCGTCTCGCCACGGTCTACGACGAATACTACCGGGAGAAAGCGACGGCTGCTCGCTACTATCGGCGGTTCCTGCGCACGTCGGATTCCACCCGAGAGCAGCTCCGCACCTACGCCAAGGACCGTCTCGAAACGCTCCGTACGACCCTGCACATGCAGGAGGGAATCCCGCAGTCAGACAGTGCGCCTTAGGAGCGGACGTTTGGGGACAACAAGGAGGGATCCAGCGCGAAAATGACTTGTAAAAGGGCGTTGAACAGATTGTCCCCCCATGCACTACTTCTCTCAGAACGGCGCACGCACCCTCGCTAGCGTTCAACCGAGTCGCCCCGCAACCGCGGCGGCTCCCTGAATCTAGAGCTCGTTCCCGTTTCTCCCTGAGAGGTTCTCCGTCCGAAGCGACGCCTCCCTTACCATGCGACGAATCGCTCTTCTGGCTATCGCCCTTACGCTTTTCGTTAGACCCCGTGCAGAAGCCCAGCCCGACGTCTCCCTTCGGGGAAATGTAGGGGCTGCGTTCTTTCAGTCTCCAGAAGGCCTGAACTCAGTGCTCAATTCCGGAATCGATCTGGGACTGGGAGCAAGTGTTCGGCTGTACAGCGGACTGGAACTGGTACTGCAGGGAGGATACGACGAGTTCACGTTGAATGAAAACCAGGTCGCCTTTTTCGAGGATGAATTGGAGGTCGGGTCTTCCTCGAAGGTGGAAGGGGGCGACCTGAGCCTTCTGAACGCGACAGTTGGATTGCGCTACGTCTTCCGGAATGAAGGCAGTGCGCAGCCGTATCTGTCCAGCGGGATCGGTATCTACCGAACCCGGATTGCGAGGGTGCAAGCGTTTCAGGACGGTCAGGCCGTCGGACAGGTACCGGAGCGTTCGACGAGCACGATAGGAGTTCATTTCGCTCTCGGCGTGGACTTCCGCATCGACGACACCTACACTTTCTTCTTCGAACCGCGGTACGTGCTCGTCTCCGCGGACGAGCAGGAGCTGGATATCAGGACTTCCACGCGTTACATTCCCATTCGGTTGGGGCTGGCGGTGACCCTGTAGATTGATAGACAAACAGTGCAAACAGTGACGGGTCGCTTACGCAGCTGTTGTAGCGTTAACGGCCTCCACACGCTTGATTTTGGGGACGGACCGCTTCAGGGCCTGTTCGATGCCGGCGCGCAGGGTCATCGTGCTCATCGGGCACGACCCGCATGCGCCCAGGAGCTCCAACTCGACGACGTAATCGGAGGTGACGTTCAGCAGGCGGACCGATCCGCCGTCCGCCATGAGGTAGGGGCGAATCGTGTCGAGGGCCTCTTCGATCTGGCTGCGAAGCTCCGGATCGATGTCCGGATCCACGCCGTTTCCGGCATCGGGGGATGAAGACACGTCGTCGGACATGGTCTGTGGAACGGTTGTGGGCGGCTGCACGGGCACGCAAGGCAGAGACCTTGTCGTCTCTACACGTAACGGGCATGAGGACGAGAAGATCAACTGACTCGGAATCCGATCTGTACTCGGACCTGAGGGCGGATCGATCCCCGGAGCGACTGGGGACGTTAGGGGGAATTACTCGTAGAGAATCTCGATCTTCTGAGTCGGATCGGACTCGGCGTTTCGGAGGGCCACCTGTTCGACGAGCTCGTCGGCAATCTGGGCGAAGGCCACGGCGGAGTCGCTCTCAGGGGCGGACCGGACGACGGGACTGCCCTGGTCGCTGCTCTTGCGGACCTTCTGCTCGATGGGCACCTCGCCGAGGAACGGTACGTCGAGTTCCTGCGCAAGATCTTTCGCGCCTGCCTGCCCGAAGAGGTAGTACTTGCGGTTGGGCTGGTCGGGCGGAGAGAAATACGCCATGTTCTCGACCATCCCCACGACGGGCACGTCCACGTTGTCAAACATGGCTTTGCCCTTTCGGGCATCCGCGAGGGCCAGGTCCTGAGGCGTCGAGACGACGACAGCCCCAGTGAGGGGAATGGTCTGCACGATCGTGAGCTGCACATCCCCCGTGCCGGGAGGAAGATCGAGAATCATGTACTCGACGTCTCCCCAGTGCACGTCGCCAAGGAACTGGCGCACCGCTTTCGTGACCATCGGCCCGCGCCAGACCACTGCCTGGTCGGGGTCGACCATAAATCCCATCGACAGCGTTTTGATGCCGTGTTTTTCGAGGGGGACCATTTTCCGCTCGTCGTTCACACGCGGCTTCTCGCCCTCCATCCCCATCATCTTCGGGATTGAGGGACCGTAGATGTCGGTGTCGACGAGCGCCACCTCGTAGCCCTGCTCCGAGAGGGCCATCGCCAGATTGACGGCCACGGTGCTCTTGCCCACGCCTCCCTTGCCGCTGGCCACGGCAATGGTGTTCTGGACGCCGTCCTCGCCGCTCGTCTGCTGCTTCTCGCCACCCTGGTCGCCCACCATCAGGTCGTCGCCGAGCGGAATCATCTCGCTGTCCACCTCCACGTCCACCGCCAGATCACGGCTCACCTCCTCGTGCAGCACGCGGCGGCAGGCCTCCGCCACCTGATTGGCGAAGGCCCCGTCTGGGTCCTTCACCACAACCGTGAAGGCCACGTGGCCGTCCTCAATCGTGAGGTCCTTCACCATGTCGAGCCGGATGATGTCTTTGTTCTCCTCCGGATGTTCAATCTTCCGGAGGGCATCCAGCACGTCTTCGCGGGCGACAGGCATGTGGAGTGGGAGTGATGGGCGGGGCAAGTACGTCAGTACAGCCCACCGCAGGGGCGAGCGGATGTTCCTCTTCGCAGAGGGCTTTCCTGTCGAATTACGCCATCTTACGACGCCGAATCGTCATCGTCCGCAGCGTCGAGGAGCATCGCCTCGACGGTGTCGACAAAGTCCTCGGCGCGGGCGATCCACTGTTCGGCCTCTTCGGCCGAGAAGGACGGTGTACGCTCACAGTCCGCATCCAGGCGCTCCCCTTCAGCCTCAGACAGCAGGCGGTGATACGTGGCGTCCAGAGGACCGTCTCTCACGTACGTTTCCCAGAGCTGATGCTGAACCCCTTGATGTGACTTTGGGGCCTTGCCCGCCTCATTAAGGGCCGCCCGAGCGGCGTACAGCATAGCGCAGTAGGCCCCCGAAACGGTCCGGTTGTAACCTCCGGCTTCGAAGTCGCGCCAAGCCCCGTCGGGATTATTTCGGGCACGGGTTAGAGCATCCTCAGTTGCCTCTTGCATACCGCGGGGGCCAGTCTTCGAGGGATAGGTATGGTGGTGAAAGGCCGATTCGGCCTCGGGATTGTTGGGGGGCACGAGCAGCTCCCCCTCCTCCCGCACATTCCGGTAGAGCGGCTGGTTGTAGGTGTCGAACCGCTCGCGGGAGGTGACGAGGGGCGACACGTGGGCGTCGTACTCCTCTCGCAGGGTGTGCATCACCTCGTGGGCTCGCTCCCGGTCCGAGGAATCCGGGGCCTCGTTCAACACGACGAGCACGTCGATGTCGCTGTACTCCGTTGCGTCCCCACGAGCGTGCGAGCCGTAAAGGATGAGCCGATGCAGCCGCTCGCCAAAGGCGTCCCGGAAGCGGTCCCGGAGAGCGTCGCGGAGATCGGCGGTGAGCGTCGGCATGATGACGAGTAGGCTAGTGAGCGATGATCCTGTCTCTTAACGGGCGGAGGACGGGAGAGATGCGATCGGAGTGGCCCACTATGGGTGGAGCAGGGCGCGCACCGTGTCGCGGTACGCCGTGTGGCAGGTGACGCAGCCGCGCTTCAGCCGCTCGTGGGTGTCAAGGACAGTGGCCCAGTCGCGGGCCTCGGCCGCCTCCACGAGCTCGGTGGCCGTGCGGTGGACGCGCCTGTCGTACTGAACGAACGTCTGGAACTGAGGCCCGAGGGTCTGCTTGGGAGTGGCGAGTTGGCGTGGGGGGATTTTCGGGTGCTAGGCGATGTTTCGGGCGCCCTGTTCGATGAGGTCATAGTCCTCGTGCCAGAGGCCCGTGGCGATGCGGTCCATGTCCTGGGCTAAACCCACCATCAAGGGCCGAAGCGGCTTCGTCGTGTCGGGCGGCGGATCGAGAGAGGTGAACGGCGAGGGGAGAGAGGCGCCGGGTGTCGGTAGCAGGAGAAGCAGAAGGACCAGAAAGGAACCAGTGATTCCGAAGGCGCGGAGGGACATGACAATCAAAGAGGGATTAGTCTGCAGGGGAGGCCGATTTGGACGCGAGGACTCGCAGAGCCAAGCCGTGTCTCAATTCGTACGGGCTCACGCGAAGAGTGTCTCGGTCGTAGTGGGTCATGATGCGGTCGAGGAGGATGACGCCCACCGGAAAGACATCGGCCCGACCCTCCAGGGCGTCGGGATGGAGGGCTAGGACTTCGTCTACGGACAGCCGGAGGAGGCGCTCCCGCCAGTCGCGGACCGCCCTGTGCGTGAGCACAGAGCCCTCTCCGTGCAGGGCGTCCCACGGGCTCTCCGGACCCGCATCAACGCGGGCCAGGGCTGTAGCAGTGCCTGCCGTGCCGATGAGCGTGGGAGAGGGTCCGGAATCCAGAGAGTGAGAGGCAAGACTCTTATTAATCAGTTGCTCGGTGGCATCGACGGCGTCTGGGGACGGTGGCTGTGACGCGAAACACCGCTCGGTTAGGCGCACGCACCCGATGTCGAGACTGGTCCGGGTGGTGATCGCGTCGAGATTGCTCAGAGAATCGCTGGCGAGGGGATCGTCAGCCACGGAAGGGTCGCCAGCCACAAGTTCAGTTGAGCCGCCGCCAATGTCCACGACGAGGCAGGGTCCCGTCAGGGAATCGAAGGCCGAGCACGCGGCAGCGAAGCTCCACGCCGCCTCCTCAGCCCCGGAAAGAATTTCGATCGACAGGCCGAGTTTGTCCTCCACCGCCGTGAGGATCGCGTCCCGATTCACCGCGTCGCGCAGGGCGCTCGTGCCCGTGATCGACAGGGCGTCCACGTCGTACTCGCGGGCCGTGTGGACGTACTCGTGCAGAGTGTTGAGCAGGCGATCCCGAGCGTCGGCCCCAATTCGGTTCCTGGCGTCGACCCCTTCGCCAAGCCGCACAAATTGCTCGGCGACGTAGAGGCGCCGCAACCCCGCGCCATCACGCTCGGCCACGAGGAGCTGGGCCGTGTTGGTGCCGACGTCGATGGCAGCGATTCGCGGGGTCGAGGAAGCATGAGATGAATCCATGACGGAGTGTATTTATGCTCTCAGCTTGCGCGTTCTAAACGTACAAAAGTCTACACTTCCCATCCTCGGTGTCTCAATGGTTGGCGACTCAGTTGTCAGGCTGCGGAAGGGGGGCGTTTGGGTTCCCACCCGGGGTCGTGCGCATTTGCACTGCCCGGTTCGGACGCCAACGGACACAAATCGCTGGAATGGTCGCTCGTGTCCCCGGAGAATGTGCAGACCCTGGACCCAGAGCCGCCCTTCTCGAAGGCCCACACGCAGAATGGAGAGGTCTACGTGCTCTCGGAGTGGATCGCGCAGTCGGCGACAACCAGGTGAAGGGACAAGCCACCCACCTTGATCCCCACCGCGACACGCTGGCTTAAGGGTTCTTGCAGGTCCCCATCGATTGGGTGTCCGTGTCCGAGACGAACCAAACGAACCCCCCGGCGCCGTCGCCGCACTGAGCATCATCAACGGGCGCCTCACTCGCAGTGATTGGCCTCTATGCGGCCAACCCGAAGGCGTGCTTCGGGTCGTATTCGACCGTTCATGCGCCAACCGGAACCGATGCGCTCCTGCACGCCGAAGGATGTTCGTCCAGCATCGCCCCATCGCTGGCACACACCGACGTGGCCGCCCTCTACCGCGCCGAGGCGCTCGACGACTCCTTCGACCTGTACATGATGCACGAAGCGCTGGAGAGCACGTGTGGCAGGGACGGTCAACCTGCCGGCGGTTCAGGCCAGCGACGGCACCTTCTGGCAGGTCCAGAATCTCTAGAGCTCAGCCGCGTGCGTCGCGCCGGAGAGACGTTCAAGCGCATGAAACGCCAGGAAGTAGGCCGAGTATCGATCCGAGTCCCCACCATTCTGCTGAATAGTCGAGAACTATTCGGCCCAAGGATGGTGGAGATTCACGGCGTGACCAGTCCGACGAGGAAGGGGCTGCTCTCAATGCGGCTTCGCGAAACGGGCGGCCCACCAGCCGTCCTCTGTGGCCTCCGCGTCGAGCCGTAGGTCGTAGCCTGCCGCGGCATCGAGGAGCGAGTCGCGATGTGTCCGGAGGGCGCCGGAGAGGAGGAGCATGCCGTCGGGGGCGAGGCGGGAGACGAGATCCGGCAGCAGATCCAGCAGGACGCGGCGCGTGATGTTGGCGGCAACGAGGTCGTAGCGCGTCTCCGGCACCACGTCCACCGATCCCTCCCGTACGGCCGCACAGTCGGCCACGTTGTTCGCCCGAACGTTCTCGCGGGCGTTGCGGACCGCGTCGGGGTTGGTGTCGACGCCAAGGGCCAGGGCGGCCCCGGCCCGACAGGCCGCGATGGCGAGAATTCCAGTCCCGGTGCCTACGTCAAGTACGCGGCCTTCGGACTCCACGGCATCGGCCAGAAGCTGGAGGGCGAGCCGCGTGGTGGCGTGGTGGCCCGTGCCGAAGCTCATCTGAGGATCGATGCGGAGCACAGTCGCGTCGGCGGACGCGGGCTGGGGATCGGCCGAGGTGGGACACACCAGGAAGGGGCCGGCCCGCACCGGAGCGAGGTTCTCCTCCCAGACCGCATTCCAATTCTTCGCGGCCAGGGGGCGAACCGTCAGCGCCCCCGGATAGCCGTCCGCCGCCAGTCGGGCGTCAAGCTGCTCCCGGTCCACGGCAGCCCACCGGTCGGCCGGCACGTACGCCCGAAGCTCAGCGTCCTCCTGCACAAATCCCGTGGCGTAGCGTTCTAACCACCCGATGAAACGGTCGTGCTCAGGGGCCGGAATGGACAGCGTAAGTTCGATGGTGTCCATGCCACCAGTGACTGACACGCGGCACGTTTTCCCACCGACCGCGGTTCTGAGGAGCTATTCTGCCTGCTTCCGGCCCCGGTACAAGGAGGCGATCCCGAACGTGAGCGGGTTCCACTCCAGGTCGGCAAAGCCCACGCTCTGCATGCGCTGGAGAAAGTCGGTCCCGTCCGGAAACGCCGCGACCGAATTGGGCAGGTACTCGTACGCGCCCTGGTCGGGGCTCAGCAGGCCGCCAACGCGGGGGAGGACGTGGCGACTGTACCAGTCGTAGAGCTGTTTGATCGGAAACGTGCGGGGGGAACTGAACTCGAGCACGACGAGCGATCCGCCCGGCCGCAGCACGCGCCGAATGTCGCCGAGGCCGGCGTCGAGGTCTTCGAAGTTGCGCACACCAAACGCCACAAACGCTGCGTCGAACGAGGTCTCCCTAAACGGAAGATCGGCGGCGTCCGCCTTTCGGAGCGAGATCCGTGGCGAGAGCCCCTTCCGCTCAATTTTTTCCCGCCCCCGACTCAGCATCTCCGTCGAGAGGTCGATGCCGATCGTTTCCTGGGGATGAAGCGTGCGCTCGATCTTGATCGCCAGGTCGGCCGTTCCCGTCGCGATGTCTAGAACCCGGGTCGGCTGCTCATCGCGCAGCATCCGAACGGCGCGCGTCCGCCAGTACCGGTCGATCCCGGCGCTGAGGACACGGTTGAGGAGGTCGTACCGCGGGGCCACGGCGTCGAACATCGCCTCGACGGCCTCGGCCTTGCCGTCGACCTCGCCGATGGGGGGATGGTTGTCAGGCATGCAGTAGTGCGTATTTCGCAGTGCGTATCTCGTGCAGCGGGGGAGGCAGATCCGAGTAAGCGAGAGTTACGCAGTACGCACCCCGCAGTACTACGCACCCCGCAATACGATGCCGATTACGGACAAACGGTCGCGGGCAGCAGGCCCCCGACGAAACAGGTGCCCTCAACTCAAAATCTGCGTCAGCTTCAGCAGGTCGTAGTCGATCGACTTGCGGCGACCGTACACGTTGGGCAGCGGCGTGAGCTTGACCTCTTCGTTCACAAGCCCCACCATTACGTCCGAATGCCCGTCGAGCAGCGCTTCGACGGAGGCTACGCCCAGGCGACTTGCGAGGACTCGATCGCCAGCCGTGGGGGCCCCGCCCCGCTGGGTGTGTCCCAGGATTGCCGAGCGGAGCTCAATATCGGAGAATTCCGGATCGTCGCGCAAGGCCCGTTCAATGCCCTGGGCCCCGCCCAGGTCGTCGCCCTCGGCCACGACAACAATCGTGGACCGGCGCTGGGCGGACATGAGGGAGAGGATGCGCTCCTTCACCACGTCCATCTCCGTGATGGTTTCCGGGATCAGAATTAGCTCTGCCCCCCCGCCAATCCCGCAGTTGAGCGCGATGAATCCGGCGTCCCGGCCCATCACCTCGACGAGGAAGAGCCGGTTGTGGGCGTCGGCCGTGTCGCGGATGCGGTCGATGTTTTCGATGGCCGTATTCAGGGCGGTGTCGTACCCGATAGTCTGGTCGGTCCCGTAAAGGTCGTTGTCAATCGTGCCGGGGCAGCCCACCACGGCGAAGCCGTGTTCTTCCTTGAGCTTCGAGGCCCCCCGAAAGGTCCCGTCTCCCCCAACGGCCACCAGGGCGTCGACGCCGTTCTCGCGGAGGTGCTCTGCGGCCTGTTGCCGCCCTTCTTCGCTCATGAACGCCTCGGAGCGAGCACTCTTGAGGATGGTCCCGCCCAGCTGCACGATGTTGGACACGGAACGTCGCTCCATCTCGACGAGGTCCCCCTCGATCATGCCCTCATACCCCCGACGGATGCCGGTCACCTCGAGCCCGTTGGTGAGGGCGGTGCGGACGATGGCACGGAGGCAGGCGTTCATGCCGGGGGCATCGCCCCCGCTGGTGAACACGCCGATGCGCTGAATGTCCTGCATGGTCGAGGGGTGGGAACGGTCGGGGGAGTATGCGGCAAGGGAACGGTCTCCAGAGATGTCCCCGCGGCTGCGGTCCTGGGAAGAAGGGACTGTCAGGGGACCGGTCGCGGGCGGGCCACTACCATACCAATTTGGGCGTCGATCTTCTGCACGTACCGTTGAAGATCGGGCGAAACCACGACGCCGTCGGAGAGCGATGCGTGCAGCAGCCCGATGGTGTCTGCTTCGTCCCGAGGGGCGTAGACGAGGCCCGTGTGGGCCACGTCGAGGCCGTCGACCGAAGAGACAAACGCCACGATGTCGCCAGCCCGAAGGTCGTCGTACACGGCCCGGATGGAGTCCTGCGGCACGTATCGCACCGGATCGCGCCGCTGCTGGACGTTCAGGCGAGCCTCCATCTTCTGAATGCAGGCGAACAGGCTGTCGTTCGTGGCGAAGCGCTCGTAGGCCGACCGGTGCGTGCTCATAAAGTCGAGCGTGTCGCGCAGCGGGCGTCCGCCGAGGGCCTCGCCGAGCCGGCGCACAAGCCCGCGGTCTTCGTTGTCGGAGAGCCACTCCGTGAAGTAGTGCAGCCGGTTGCAGTAGCCCACCGGACCGCCGTCCCGGTAGCGCTGCTCGGCAAGCCGGCGGACGAAGCCTGCATACGAGGAATCGGCGACCTGCGCGCTCCGAGCCAGGGCCAGCGTCGTCTCCACGAACGTTACGCAGTCGAACCCATCGAACCGGACGACGACCGTTTCGGTAGAGGGGGCGTCGAGGGTCCCCGTCAGGTACGGTTGACCCCGGAACTGCAGCCCAATGTTCTGCATCAACGCCCCAATCGACTCAGTGTCCTCTCGGTGCGACAGGGCCGCCGCCATCGCTGCGTCGAAGCGCGTAGCGGTCGTATCCGGGGGCGTGAGGACGCTGTCCTGCAGGGACAGGCCCGAGTCGGTCCGCTCCTCGGACGCAGGGGATTCTGCCGACGGCTGACATCCGCCCGCGACAGCGAGGCCGAGAAGAAGGCCCAACAAAAAGATCGAACTGCAGTGCGCAGGTGTGCGCATCGAACAAGTCGGAGGATTGGGGCATCGGGGGCCAGTTGGGGAGGCATCCCGTTTCACCCGTCTGGGGCCGATGCGTTTCCGGACGAGGAGGGGGCTGAGGTAGCAAACGCCGAGACGGGGGTGTCCAGGTCGGCCGCTTCCGGGTCCGAGAGGGGCCACCAGGAGGCCTCTACCTTGAGGGCCTGCTCGAGTCGCTCCTCGAACGCGGATCGGGGAATTTCGGTCACGCCGAAGCGCTCCAGGTGCTCGGTCGAATACTGCGTGTCGAGCAGCGCGAATCCGCCGGCTCGGAGCTGCCGCACGAGGTGGATGAGGGCGACCTTCGAGGCATTGCTGACCCGGTAGAACATCGACTCGCCGAAAAATGCACCCCCAAGAGCGACTCCGTAGAGCCCCCCGGCCAGTTCGTCCTCCTGCCAGCACTCCACGCTGTGGGCGTAGCCACGCTCGTGCAGAGCGGTGTATACCCGGACGATGCGGGGCGTAATCCACGTGCGGGGGCGGTCCGCACAGTGGCGGATGACGGATTCGAAGTCGCGATCGGCTGTCACCGCGAACTCACGCCGACGGACCCGTCGCCGGAGATTGTGGGGCACGTGGGGGTCGTCGAGTGGAAGGTGGGCCCGGGGATCCGGAGCGTGCCAGTGCACCCCGCCGGTGTCCTCACTGCCCATCGGAAAGATGCCGCTGGCGTAGGTGCGGAGCAGAAGATCGGGGGTGAGGGGAAGGTCGTTGGGCACGGGACTGTAGATTATGCGAGGGCCGACCGCTGCCGTGGGTACGAAAAACTATGACTGTGGGAAAGAGTTTGTGTTGCGGACTTGCCCTTTTCGTCCCGCCCGCTTCCTCCTCATGGGCGCCTCAGACGGCCACGTCCGCCGCGCGCTCGTCGATGATCGTGCGTTCGACGTCGCACGTCGGGACGATCGGTTGATCGTGAACGGCGAGGCGAAGGAACCCACCTTCGAGGTGCTCCTGGTACTGGAGGCCACGAAGATGGAGATCGAGCTGACGGTGCCCCTGGGAGAAGGGGTGCACGCCCTCCGCGCTACGAGGGGCGATGCCGTCGGCGACGCGGCGCTGCTCATCGAAGTCGACACGGCGTAAATCCACACACTGGAGACCTGCCACCACTCATGGCCACCACCGGAACGATTCTCGTGACGGGGGCGACCGGATTTATCGGGTCCGTGCTCACCCACCAGCTTGCCGCCGAGGGGGCCAACGTCCGCATCTTCCGACGCGACACGTCTTCGCTTGATTTGCTCGGAGACGTGGCCAACCGCGTCGAACACGCGGTGGGGGACGTGACCTATGCCCGGAGCCTATGCGAGGCCATGCAGGGCGTCGATCGGGTGTACCACCTAGCGGCCAAGGTCAGCTTCGCGCCGGGGGAGGAGGAGACCCTCCGCCGCGTCAACGCCGACGGCACGGCCAACGTCGTGAACGCTGCCTTGGAGGCCGGGGTCGACCGTCTCGTCCACGCCTCCAGCATGGCTGCGTTCGGACGCCCCGCAGAGGCGGACGGTGTGATCGACGAGACGACGACGTGGCAGGGGGGAAGCCATCGGTCCGCTTATGCTCGCTCCAAGCACCGGGCCGAGCTGGAGGTGCACCGCGGCATCGCCGAGGGGCTCGATGCGACGATCGTGAACCCGTCGCTCGTGTTCGGGGTAGGCGGGCCCGATGCCAACACGCGCCGCATCGTGGACGCCGCGCGGAGCGGGTGGCTGCTTGCCGCACCGCCGGGCGGGACGAACGTGGTGGACGTGCGCGATGTCGCAGCGGGACTCCGCGCTGCTATGGCAAAGGGGGAGACGGGCCGGCGGTATTTTCTGGGGAGTGAAAATCTGTCCTGGAAGGCCCTCACCGGCACGCTCGCGGAGGCGTTCGGCGTGGAGCCGCCGCGCTACACCGTTCCTCCCTGGCTCCTTCGGGTCGGGGGCGCACTGGCTAAGGGATTTGCCACCCTCACTGGGACGCGCCCGTTCCTCACGCGTTCGACGGCCCGTACGGCCGCGCGTACCTACCGGTACGACAACACTCGTGCCCGCCAGGAACTCGATTGTACGTTTCGGCCCTTCGAAGCAACGGCCCGACACATCGCTGACGCTCTTGAATGTGAGACGTGATGCGTGAGACGTGATGCGTGAGACGTGATGCGTGAGACGTGATGCGTGAGGCGCAATTTCCAGACGCGACGGCCCTCCCAGCTACACTCTACTCCCCCGCTCCCAAGCCGACACGCCCACATGCAAGTGCCCGACACCGCTGACGCCTGGATCGACTACCTCGACCTGGAGCGCCACCCCGAAGGCGGCTACTACCGCGAGACGTACCGCACCGACGACTCTGTTCCAGCATCGGCATTGCCGGACCGCTTCGACGGGCCACGGGACGTCGCAGCGCTCATCTACTTCCTCCTGCCCGCCGATTCGTTTTCGGCCCTGCACCGCATCCGGCAGGACGAAATGTGGCACTTCTACGCGGGGGCCCCCATCACCCTGCATCAGGTCGACGCAGAGGGAAACCACCAGACCCAGACGCTGGGCCGCGCCGTGGCGGACGGCCAGCATCTGCACACCGTCGTACCCGCAGGAACCTGGTTCGGGGCCACCGTGGACGCGGACGACGGCTACGGCCTCGCTGGTTGCACGACAGCCCCGGCGTTCGAATTCGAGGACTTCGAGCTGGCAGACCCGGATGCCCTCATCGAGGCGTACCCGCAGCATCGCGGTGTCGTTGAACGCCTGACCCGGTAGGGCGCCCCGCGCCCGGACGCTCCGGGGAAGCTGGAGCGCTACTGCTCCTCCGAAGGGGGACTGGTGCGCACGGATGCCTGAACCTGCTGCAGGCCGCTCTGCGCAAATTCCACGGTCACAAGGAATGGTTCGCCTCCTTCCTTGAGGGATTGACCGAGGCCGTCCAGCATGAGATAGGCGCTGTCGGGCACAAGGGTTACTCGGGTTTTGGCCGGGATAATCAGCGAGTCAACTGGCTGTGCCTGGGCCATCCCTTCCGCAGTGTCGGGCAGTGCGAAGATCTGGACGCTATCGTAGGCCGGGGCCTGCTGAGCTCCTAGGAGGGTGTCGGCGGTCGATTTTCCGTTCGCGACCGTCATGTAGAGGGTCGTGCTGTCTCCCCGAGACGCGGGGCGCACCCAGGGGTCTTCCACGGCGAGCTTGCCCTCGGGAAGCATCATCTTATCCTGCTGGTCGCCTTCCGTAGTATCGGACTGACATGCTCCCAGAAGAACCGCGATTGCCAGCAGTGCCGTAAGGCCATCCAGGTGGGTGGAGTGGAACAGAGACAACATGAGAATCTGGTGGGTCTGATTCCTTGAGGGTCGTCGCGACAGTGAAGCAAATATCCTGCAGAGATTGTCCCGCGGCGAGGAGCGCCGGAGGACGCCGTATGTCCCTGCAGTGGTTTTCGTCCAAAAGGATTCACTGTGGAGGATCTCCCCAAAAAGTATCATGGATCATCCCCGAGATCAAGCCCTGAACAGGTGGAGCAACAGGGCCATCGACGACCTGAGATGCCTCGGGTTCAGCCAGCACGCTTGGGCTCCGAACTGTTCTCAAGGAACCGGCTCTGCTGTCGCGTCCCGTCGGGAGTTCAGCTGCAACATGAGACGACGTGCGCTGGTCGCGAGCTCCGACTCAAGGATGACGTTCCGTAGAGGCACGCCCAGGTCCGCGAGGGGGGCCGTGACGTCGACACCGTCTGCTCCCTGATTGGTCGCGACTGCGAGTAGGTGCTCGGGAGCTACGTCGGCCTCGGCGACGAGCCAGTGGGCGATGCGGCGCGCCTGGGACGGGGCCGACGGATCGAGGTGGAGGACAATGTTGCGGACGGCGGACAGGCGGTCCGCAACGTCCTTCAGCTCCGCTGCGCTGCAGGACCGCACATCGAAGTGAGCAACCACCTTCTCGTCGTGCTCCAGGTAGCGGGCGAGACCCTCCTGCGCCCGCGGGGTCTGCTCTACCACCAGGATGGGGTGCCGGGTCGTGTTGGGACGGGGGACAGGCGGCATCGTGTGGGCCACGTACTCCTCCAGGGCCACGTCGTACAGGAAGTCGGCCACCTGCTCGGCGAAGGAGCCCTCGTCGGCGTTCCAGTCGGTCTGGAATGGGTTCATGAGGCAGGTGCGGAGGAGGGTGAGCGACTCGCCATCGCCTGCGGCCTCCCGTAGCACGTCGGCGGGAAGCATGTCCTTCAGGACGTGCGTGTAGTCGTCCACGTCGATCTCGGTGCGAGAGAGGAGGAACGCGTACTGGTTGATGTCCTCCCGGCCGTCGACGGTCATTTGCTGCCAGACGCGGTTCGTGTAGTCGTTGAGCGAGGCGACGCTCTCGACCCCGGCCTCCGGCGCCACGACGAAGCAAAAGGCCACCGTCTCGGGCCGATGGAACGGGCGCAGTTCCAGATCGCCCTCCGTGGCGGCAAACCGGTGCGTGAGGGCCTCGAAAAGCTGCTGGTTTGCCTCGATGCAGTTGCGCATGAAGCGGCCGTGGCCGTCGGGCGTGAGGGGCACCATGGCCTGCGACAGGTAGCAGCTCACCGCCACGGCGCCGGGGCGGGAGCCCTCTAGTGTCCACTGCCCCAGGAAGCCGCCGAAGCCCGCCTGGTCCTCGTCGGCGAGGTAGGGCGCTTTGTATGCGATGGCGTCGCGAACGTGGTAGTCGCGGAAGAGAACCGCGCCCGCGGGGTACGGCACGTAGCCGAACTTGTGCGGGTCGATGGTAATCGAGTCGGTGTCCGGGAGGCTCGAAAGCGCCTCCGCATTGTCGGCAGACAAAAGGCCCTCGGGGCCTACGAGGTCGTTGTCCAACTGCTCAGACGGAACGAATCCCCCGTCCTCCGTCTTTGGCAGCAGCGAGGAGAAATAGCCCCCGAACGCCGCGTCGCAGTGGTGCCAGAACGTGAGCCCCGCATCGCCGACCTCGTCCCGCACGGCTTCGATCTCGTGTAGCGGATCAATCGCGCCCTCCTCGGTGGTGCCCACGATAGAGACGACCCCGAGCACCGGCTGTTTGTTTTCGATGCACTCGTGCAGACGTTCGCGGAGGGCATTGGTGTCGAGCCGGATGCGGTCGTCCACCGGTAGCGACTCCAGCGCGTCGGCCCCCAGCCCCACGAGATCCATGTTTTTTTGCCAGCAGTAGTGCGTGGCCTGGGAAATCAGCACCTTCGGCAGGCGGGCGGGATCGCCGGGGAAGGCCCGGTTGTACCGGAGCAAGAAGGACGCGAGTCCGGCGTTGCGCACGCTCGGGAGGACCTCCTGAAAGGCTTCGGCCCGCTCGGGCGGCCCGTCGCTCAGGGCGGCCTTAATGCGCAGGTGCAGGTCTGTGATTTCGTCGATGGGCAGGTTGGACAGGCGCCACGTGGAGAGGTGGTGGAGGGCGGTCCGCTCGCCGGTGGCCGTCGTCACCTCCAGGTCGGCAAATGATGCGAACGTGTCGGTCTCTTCGGCGACGAGGCGGACGGCCAGCGGATAGAGCCGGATGTTGCGGGCAATCCAGAGGGCCTCCAGGTTCGCCACGGTGCCGCCGCTGCAGAGGTGGCCCCAGCTGTAGGCGGAGCGTCGCGTGCGGGCGTCACGAGGCAGCGTCTCAGGGAGAAACGTGGGGTAGCCCACCATCTCGGCCAACGCTGTGAAGTAGGCGCGCTCCTCGCGCACCGTCTCGGGCGACACCTCGGCCACCACGTTGTTCTGGTTGTAGAGGAGCCCGGCGAAGTAGCCCACGAAGGCGGGGAGCGACGGATCGCTTACGATGTGGGCCACCTGACGGGGCGAATAGAGGGGGGCCGCCCGCTTCAGCTCCGCCAGGATTTGGGAGAGCTCGTCCCGCAGCCGGGCGGACATGTCGTCGAACGCCTCCGTGCGCTTGTCGCGCTCGTCGATCAGGCGCGGGTCGCGCGGGTGGAAATTGCGGCGCCAGAAGACGTGGTCGCGCAGCACTTCGAGGAGCAGGCGTTCCAGCTCGCCGGCGTTCTCGCCCTTCGGCCCCAGAAAGGCGGCTTTGTGGAGCGCATCGCTCGATCGGTCGTCGGACATGGGAGATAGAGGGAGCTGTGGGTGAAGACGACATTTCTTCTTACGGCAGCCCCCCTCGATCTTTTCGGTACGGCCGTATCATTGCCGGGGAAGCACGGTGTCCTGGATGAGCTTTCACGCGGACGGCGGACGGCCGACCGCGGTCCGCCGTCTTCGTTGCAGGATCTACAATGGCCGTGCCCCAGTGACCCGAGGAAGTCTCATTTGCCGACCGGAGCACATCCCAGATCCGCCAGCGCCTCGTTGAGCAGCGACACGCTCCCCGTCGTGTCCACGCGGGCGTCCAGCCGGGTGAGCAAGTTGAGGAGGCCGACCAGCGCCTTGTTCAGAAAGATGAAGTGCGGGGAGCCGGTGGCGGCGCGGAGCTGCGAGGCCGCTTCGAAGGAGTCCTGCAGGCGCTCGCGGAAGCCAGGGGCCCCAAAGTCGAACGTAGACTGGCGATACGGCTCCACGATGAGCGAGCCGTACCGGTCGAAGAATTGGCGCAGTTCGTCCTGGGTGTCCTGCGGCAGGTCGTCGCGGAGGATGTCGAGCGCATACAGCAGGCGCGTGATCTCGTCCTCGTCGTCCGCCATGCGAGCGCGGTAGAGGCGCAGCATGTCGTCGCGGAACGGCTGCGGAAAGGTCTTCACGCAGCCGAAGTCGATCACGCCGAGCCGCCCGTCGTCGCGGAAGAGGAAGTTGCCGGGGTGCGTGTCGGCGTGGAGCGTGCGGGCGTTGCTCGCCACCTGCTCGTGGAGAAAGTCCCAGAGACGCTGGCCGAAGTGGTCGCGCCGCTCCTGGTCGGGGTCAGTGTCCAGGAACGCATCGAGATGCTGACCCTCCACGTAGGTCATCGTGAGGACCATCTCGGACGTCAGGTCGTGGACCGGACGGGGAATGACGAGCTTGTCGCCATCGTACTGGTCGGCGAAGTGGTGGATGTTCTCGGCCTCGTTGAGGTAGTCCGTCTCCTCTTGGAGGCGGGCCTTCACCTCCTCGAAGTGGTCGTCGAGGTCCTCGCCCTCAACCAGGCGCTCGAATAAGGTCCGGGCCACGGCGAGGTCCGACTCGATCGTTTCCCGCACGTTCGGGTACTGCACCTTTACCGCCACCGTGCGCCCGTCGTCGAGCCGGGCCCGGTGCACCTGCCCGAGCGACGCGGCGGCCATCGCCTCCGGCTCGAACGCGTCGAAGAGCAGCTCCGGAAAGCGCCCCAGCCCGTCCCGGATGCGCTTGCGCACCAGCGCCTTGTTCATCGGGGGGACGCTGTACTGCGCCTCCGCCATCACGTCCATAAACTCGTCCGGCAGGAGGCCGGTGTCCATACTCATCGACTGCGCGAGCTTGAGCGCCGTCCCCCGGAGCCGCGTAAACTCTTTGAAGAGGTCGCGGGCATTCTGGGTGTTGAGCTCCCGCTTCCGCGCCTCCGGATCGTCCGCGCCGGTGGCCCGGTCCATGAGATATTCGGCGTAGTTCTTCCCGACCTTCAGCCCGGTTTTGGCAAACAGGCCGCTCCGTTCGAGCTTCGAAGCGGGAAAATCCTCGGAAGCGTCGTCTGAACTCATTGCAGGAGTGCCGTGTGGAGGAGTGGTACGCAAAATCGGTGAACGGCCCCACCGACCGAAGTATTGCGTATTGCGTGGTGCGTATCGGAGCAATTACGCAATACGAACTACGCAATACGACTCGCTGGATGTGGGCAACTTGTACCGGAGGTGAGCATCACCTTCGGGAAAAGAACCGCCCCACCACCGGCAGTCGCCCCAGCCCCAGCGAGTCGTGCTGCACGAGGTGCCAGGCCAAGTCGACGCCCCGTGACACGCCCCCGAACGTGACCAGTTCAGCCACGAATGCAACGAGCTTGTCGACGAGCGCGGTGGTGGCCTCCTGGTCGTCCGTCTCGTCGCGGATCCAGTGGCGGACCACGGCGAACGTCACCGCGGTCAGCACCTCGTGCACCGGCCACAGCCCCGTCACGAGTTGGTTCGTGTTCGGGACCACGTCCTCGTCTGTCAGGAGGTCGCGGAGCGTGCCCCGCACCTCGGCCCGGAACGATGATCGGTAGCGCACTCGGGTGTCGAAGGTCTCCTGAACAAACCTCCGCTGCTCCCCGAGCGCGTCGAGCAGGATGTAGAAGAAGGACGCCAGGCGCTCCTCGAAGGAGAAGTCTTCGTAGCCGGTCGTGGCCTCCGTGAGCATCCGGTACTGCACCAGCGTGAGGTCGTAGAACGCTGGTCGGAGCGCCTCGACCGTTTCGAAGTGTTCCTCGAACGCCGTCTCGTCGATGCCTGCCTCCGCACACACGTCCGATACGGTGGGCGACCGGTCCAATTCCGCGTCGAGCCGGATCGCGGCCTCGACGAGTTGCTTCTGTTCGGCGAAGGCGTCGGGGTCGGGAATGGGGCTGGGGGCGGCTCGGAGGGGAGGCTGTGCGCAGTCATTGTACACGTATGCACAACCGGGACGGATTTTCCACGTCGGCTGCAGGCTCTGGGGGCATGGATGCCGCGGATGCGTGGAAGCAGCATGTTCGCCTTCAGGCATCCATGCCTCCAAGCGTCCACGCTTCCGTGCTTCCACACGTCCAGGCCTCCACGCTTCACTCGGGCACCCCAGTAGCGGTCTCCGTGGCAGGATGGTTGCTCCACTCGTACCACCCGCCGTCGTAAACCGAAATGTTCGGCCAGCCCATCAGGTACGCGTTTATGAACGCCTCGCTGCCCCGCCAGCCCGTGCCGCAGTAGAAGGCGATGTGCTTGTCGGGCGTGATGCCCTCCGCCGCCCACTTCTCAGCGATCTCCGGAAACTCCCGTGTGGTGTAATCGAAATTGCGGTAGTTCTCCATGTGGTAGGCGTCGCTCCCGCAGTTGCCGAACACGGCCCCCGGAATGCGGCCTGTCTTGTCGATGTAGTGGTAGCCGCTCCGTTCCCCGATGAACTCCGCCCAGCTGCGGACGCTCACGAGGTCCCCGTCGTCGGCCTCCAGGAGCGCCCGGGCGTCCTCCAGGTCCAGCATGTATTCCGGACGGGCCGGCACCTCGACCCCGAAGTCGTCGACCGGGTCGGGGGCTACGTCGTCGGTGGACGTCTCGTAGCCGGCCGACTCCCAGGTGCTAATGCCCCCGTTGAGGATCTTAACGTCCTCGACCCCGGCGTAGAGCATGAGCGCCGCGCACCGCATGGCCCCGAGGTGCCCCGCGCTCTGGGCGGGATAGTCCTGGTCGTAGGTGGGGTACGAGAACCGCCCGTACAGCACGACGGTCGTGTCGTGCCGGATGCCGTGGGCCTCAAGGGCCGCCTTCAGCTTCTCCGGGCGACGGCGATTCCAGGTTTCGGGCGACTCCAGGTCGTTCGTATTCAGGGGAATGGCGCCGGGAATGTGGCCGTTCTCGTAGTCCTGCCGGTAATCGAAATGAGCGTGGCAGAGCACAAAGTCGTCGCCCTTCATCCCAGCAGGCTCGTCTCCGGAGAGGAGGGCCTGGACCCACGCCGGATAAACAAGCTGCTGGTAGCGCGCCAGCCGCCGTAGCGGGCGGTCCGGGTTGGGGACCCACTCGTCCCGAAACGCGCCGTACACCCTCACGGCCTCGAATCCGAGCCGGGCAAGCTTATCGGCCATCTCCGCGGCGTCGTTCTGGGAGCCGCCGTAGACGGTGATGGGCGTCTCCGCGGACAGATTTTTCTCGTCGAGCACCTCCACCCAGTCCATGTACTGCGTCCACTGGAGGGGCAGGCTCTTGGCGCCCGGCACGTGTCCGCCGCGTGTTTCACCTTGAAGGGACCAGCCATTGTACGCCGCGATGGGGCGGACGTCGAGGATCGCGTGGGAGGGATCGCTCACCTGCACGGCGAACGTATCGGTGGAGACGGTGGTCAGCGTTTCGGCCATAGACACAGGGGGAGAGTCAGGAAATGGGTATCGTTCAGATACGAATTTGAGGGAGCAGCCCGTAAGACGCAACTCGGTGGTGCCGGATCCGCACACCCGAAATCGGGAAAACACCGCAACAAGTCCTCCGGCCGAGTGGAAGGAAGAGACGCGGGAGGACTCTCAGGGACGAAAGGGTACCACAGGCTCCCTCATGCGGTGGGAAGTGACAGAATGGAAAGCATGGACGGATCTGACGCGGGAGGCGGGCGTCCTTCCGGTATGAAAGCCCGAAAAAGCAGGACCGGCCGAAAGGTTCTCGTGCCGGTCGGCCCAGTGAATACACTTCACCCGTGATCTCGTACAGGGAAAGCCCGCACCCCCCAACAATCCCGGCTCCGCCGTGGTGGAATCCTGCCACGAAGAGCGGCTTAGCTCCGACGGGGGCCTTCCCTGCCTGCTAGTGGGGCCGAAAACGCTTTTCAAGGCCCCTTCACCCCCTGCCGTAAGTCGCCTTCTCCCCCGGCTTCTCGCTCCTACGGCTGACACCCTGCTCCTGGTCGGGGGCCTTTTCCCCAGCGCGGCAAGGTCCAAATTTCCGATTCCTCTTCCCCGTCTCCGCTGGTGTACCCCCGGCCGACGCCCTCGACAGAGATGCCCCCTTATGTCCCGATCACCGCCGCCAGGCGATACGGTGCCCGAGGCGTCGGGATCGATCCGAAGCTAGTCGCTAAGTCCCGAACTCGAGCCCGGAAGGCAGGAGCAACTGGGTAATGTTCCGGCAAAAAGACCCGTTCAACGCCGACCTCGGCGAAGCAACGATCGAGATCCTCTGTCTCCGGGAGGACGTCAATCTCAAGCCGTCCCCGAAGCTGTTGCGGAGACTGGGCCCAGGAAACCGGATCGCGGCCCACAACCTCAGAATGAGAGGTTGGGCACCGGACCGAGCGGTTGAGAGAGCCGGACAGAACCGAGACGGCAACCACTCGTCTCAGGACCGTTCCCAAAACAACCCTGGACGACCGGATGACGATCTCCGACGACCTGGAGGTCCCCGACGAGTCAGGGGCGAACTAGAGAGGCCGAGCGCCCAAGCGCTTTCGATCCGCAGGATCGAGGGCCCAGTGCTACTGGTTTTGCGGGTTCGGATTCTGTTTCCTCTTCATCTGCTTCTTCATTTTCCCCATTCGCTCCCTCATCTGCGTCTTCATCGCCGTCTGAAGCTGCTTCTTCAAGGTCGAGTCCTTCCGAGCCGAGCGCATGATCCTTCGGAACATCTGCGGATCCATGCCAACCTTTTTGGCCTGCTCCTGAATAATTTTCTTCTGCTTCTTCCGCATCTCCATCTGTCGGCGACGCATTTCCTTTCGGGCCTTGGCCTTCTGGGTGGAGTCCATTTCCTTGGGATTTCCATATTTCTTCCGCATGTCTTTCCGCATCTTCATGCGGTCCTGTCGGGTAGCCATCTGTGTCGACACGGCAATCTGGGCCGCCTTTTGGAGTTGGTCCTTGCTGACGTCGGAGGCGGACAGGGGCTGCCTGTTCAGCCTCGATCCCTGATCGGGCTGACCCTGCTGCTGTTGGGCCTGTGGGCTTTCCTGTTGCGAACTCGAGGACGAGGCTGAGTTCCCGCTGTCCCCGGAACAGCCGGCCAGAAGAAGCGCGGTTGTCAATACCGGCACCAGGATCTTGAGGCTGTAGCGTGCTTTTCTTTCCAGTGTGCTTGCGTTCATGGCAGGTATCTTGGTTGTAGAGAAGAATGTAGGAGCCCCAGGTGGGGACAATTTGTGCGTGCCAATTGGCAGAGGGCAGAAGTGTTCGGCATAGCCCTGTGTAGACCGGGTTGGTTCTACGCAGAAAGCGAGGCCAGAGACGCGGACTGTTCTGTCGAGCCGGCCAAGAGAGCCTGTACCGGGACCAGAACGGCCAGACTGACGGGTGGGAAACAGGGGGACAGCCCTCACCTCGGAAGCGAGCTCGGGCTGCTCGGTACCAGAGTAACGGTCTCACTGTCTCAGAAGCCGCTTCCTGTTCCGACTGTCGCGCAACTAGCAGTTCCCCTCGCCGCGCTGCATGACCTACCGTGCGTGGCCAGCGGCGTTGGCATTCGGATGGACAGGGACGGGCTCGTCGTGGAGCGGCAGGGCGATGGGGGGACTGAGATGATTGGGCTCCCCCCTCCGTGCCTCGTCACCTGCTCAAACGATATGCACAACCCGTGCTTCCCGAAGCTGGAGGACATCATGGCGGCGGAGCAGGAGCCCGTCGACGAACATCCCGCGACGGACTTCGGCGGTTCCTCCAGGACCGCGACGGCCGTAGCGGGCTACGAGCTGGTGCCGGAGCGGCAGACCGTGCCGGCGGGGTGGAAGGAACGGACCCCCAGCGTCCAGCCGGGCCTACGCCAGCCGGTCGGCCGCGCGGGCGCCATTTTCGAGGTGGCTCGTGTCGTTGCGGAGCTCGACGGTCCACGTCTCCCCGTCGCCCACCACCTTCGTGAGGCTCGCGAGGGGACAGCCGGGATCGGGCACGTGGCTCCCCACGAGGCCGTGGAGGACGCCCTGCACAGTGATGCCGTGGCCCACTAGGAGCAGCGTCTCGTCCGCATACCGTTCGACGAGGCACTTCGCCGTCGCCCCGAGGCGGGCCAGTGCCCGGTGTCGGGACTCGGGGAAGGTAGGCTCGCGGCACGTGGCGTGACTCGGATCGATGCGAGGAAATCGGTCCGTGAGGGTCGGAACAGATCTCGTGCTGGGGGGCGCTTCGAACCAGTCCTCGTTGAGCCACTCGCCGAGGCCGGGCTCCAGGAACAGCGGATCGTTGAGCGCCTCCGCTGCGTGGTGGGCCGTCTCTACGGTACGGAGGAACGGAGATGCGACGACCCGGTCGATGTCGAGCTGCGTCGTGCGGCGTCCCAGCTTCCTGGCCTGCCCGACGCCGTCGTCCGATAGACCGGGGTCGTGCGGACGGTCGGCGGTGGCGGCCCAGTCCGGATTGGCGAAGTCCTGGCGGTTGGCGTGGCGGGCGAGCCAAAGGACGTGCATAGAAGAGACGCTAGAACGAAGAACAGGCCAAGAGAGCCAGCCCTCCCGTACTCGCGACGGAAGGACGAGCAACATCATCCGGGACGCTTCGATACACCGCAGTCCCGGAGTCATTTCATGATCCCCTCGAAGGCCCGTTCCCTCCATGTCCGTCCACGAGTTGTGTGCTGCTGTCCTCGCTCTCGCCCTCGTGATTGGTGGGTGCGGGGGAATGAACGGGGCGGGAAATGGTCCTAACGAAGGAGAAAAGGCGATTCCTAGTCCGGTAAATGGGTACGCGACGCAGGCGGCTCGGATCTACGTCGACGAGAGTGGAACGGACTGGAAGGGCCTCTCCGTCCGTCACGCCGACAAGGAGGAAGAAGGGGTCCCGCTTGACATCGAGCGTCTGCAGGTCGCCCACAGCGCCCGCTATCTTTTTCTGCGGATTGATGTCGGCCAGCGCATCAACCTTCAGGAAGAAAACGCGCTGACGCTTCACCTTGACACCGACAACGATCCAACGACTGGAAGCCAAGCGCTGGGCATTGGGGCCGAACTCACGTGGACGTTTGGGGAGCGCTCCGGACAGGTGGTTCGTGGAGAGACGTCCCAGGACGTGAACCACGCCGACATCGGACTCACGTCCCTCCCAACGGTACGATCCGAGACGTTCGAGATTGCGCTGGAGCGTTCGGCGACGCCAATCGGCTCAGCGCCACTGTTCCCTGGCGACAGCCTTCGGATTGCCCTGTCGAACACTGGGGACCGCCTCCCGGATGCCAATGGGGGAGTCGGGTACGTGCTGTCGGACGCGGAGACCACGCTGGAGGAGCCCACCATCGACCGGCCCGCTGCGTCGGACGTGCGCCTGCTTTCGTACAATTCGGTAAACAACTTTGAGGAGAATCGAAGTGCTATCTTTTCGGCGGAGCGGCAGCCGAGCTTCCGGCGAATCTTCCGGGCCGCAGGGCCGGACGTGATTGCATTTCAGGAAGTTTATGCGCAAACGGCGGCGCAGACAGACTCGGTTGAGGACGAGTTGGGGCTGTCGAGCAAGTGGGAGTGGGCGAAACGTGGGAGCGACCTCGTCCTTGGGAGCCGCTATCCAATCCTCGACACGCACGCCATTCCCGGATATAAAGACTATCGGAGTGGGGCGTTTCTCCTCGACGCGAAGGCGGCCCTGGGCACCGACCTCCTCGTCGTCAACATGCATCCGCCCTGCTGCACCTACGGCCCCGAAGACGGAGAGCCTTCCAGCGATGTGCAGCGACAGCGGGTCGTGGACGGAGTCGTGGCCTTCATCCGAAAGGTGAAGCAGGGGGAGGGGCCTCTTGAGGTACCCCCCGAAACGCCAATTGTCGTCATCGGGGACATGAACTTCGTCGGGAGCGCACAGCAGCCACGGACACTCCGGACCGGTGAAATCGTCAACACCGATCGCTTCGGGCCCTCCGCCGCGCCGGACTGGGACGGATCCGCACTTCTCGACACCAATCCCCGTCAGACCGCGACCCCGATGCACACGACCTGGATCAATGCGGAAAGCTCGTTTCCGCCGGGCCGCCTCGACTACGCGTACGTGTCCGACAGCGTGCTTGAGGTGATTCACGAGTTTGTGCTGTACACCCCAGCACTGTCTGCGTCCACCCTCGGTGCGCATGGCCTTCGAAAGGACGACACGAAGGTGGCCTCGGATCATCTGCCCCTCGTGGTCGACGTGGCGGCCCGATAGCTCCGGTGGTCAGCAGTCCCCGAAGTTCGGGGCCGCATGGGGTCCTCCATTGCCGAGCACATCGGAGGGACCTGTGCTCAACGCAGGTCCCTCAGCGGCGCGGCTGCCATGGGCGAGGTGCCAGATCTTCAGGCCCCTGTCACGACGGCGGGGTTCGTTGTCGGATTTTCGGGGCGCACAGACCGAGGAGGGGAGATCAGAGGGTTGGAACGCACCTTGATGCCAATGCCGGATGGATGACTTGCTAGCCAGAGGGCGTGGATTGCCCGGTCGTTGATACGTTCGCAGTAACTCTGAACAAATCAACGCCACGAGGTGATTGCCATGACGCAGCTTACGCGCCGCACACCGAGCCGAACACTTCGAGACCTGCAGCGCGAGGTCGACAGCATTTTCGACCAGTTCTTCGACCGCGACCGCGACGAGGAGGGCACGTCTGCCGTCTGGGCCCCGCGCACCGACCTCGCCGAGACGGACGACGCCTACACCCTCCGTGTCGACGTGCCCGGCATGACGAAGGAGGACATCAGCATCAACCTCCAGAACAACACGCTGACCATCAGTGGGGAGCGCTCGAGTGAGCGGACGGAAGAGAGCGAAGAGTACGTGCGTGTCGAGCGCGCCTTTGGCAACTTCCACCGCACGTTCACCCTGCCGGACGCGGTTGACCAGGAGAACATTGAGGCCACCTACGAGAACGGCGTGCTGACGATCAACATTCCGAAGACAGCAAAGAGCACCCGCCGTCAGATCGAGATCCAGTAGTACGCGATTCGGTCCCGGGTTGGGACCTCGTTGGAAGTGAGCAATGGTGGCCGTTCATCCGGCTGCTGGATGAGCATCCCTCTCTCGCACGCCCAGTTGGGCCACTGTCCCGACTGGGCGTTTTTTCTATAGCGGCGTTCTGTAGCGGTCTTCCGGAACGGAGGGCCTCTCCAGTCGTGGGAGTGTCGACCGTTTTCCAAATCCGTCTGGTCCGACGCGCGGTTTCCGCGCTGGGCCCCACGCGCCTGCTGCACTCCCGAACTGCACTGCGCATCCGGCATGTCCCACCGTGTTGCCTTCCAGGGTGAGCCCGGCGCCTACAGCGAAGAGGCCGTCCGGCGAGTCTTCGACGAGGCCGATCCCCAGCCCTGTGCTACGTTTGAGGACGTGTTCGAGGCGGTCGAGCAGCAGGGGGTGGATCGGGCCGTGGTGCCGATCGAGAATGCCGTCTTCGGCAGCGTACGGGTGAACTACGATCACCTCCGCACCCACGCCGTAACCATCGTCGGCGAGTTTCAGTTGCGCATCCACCACTGTCTGATGGCTCCAGAGGGGGCAACGCTCGACTCCCTTGAGAGCGTTCGTTCCCACCAGCAAGCGCTAGGGCAGTGTCGGGACTGGTTGCGAACCCACGTTCCGGACGCCACCCCGGAGGCCACTCCGGACACGGCGGGGGCAGCCCGGACCGTGGCGGCGGACGGCGACCCCACGGTGGCGGCGGTCGCCTCTGGCCGGGCGGCCGAGCGATACGATCTCGTGCTCCTAGCGGAGGGACTGCAGGACGATGCGCAGAACTTCACGCGCTTTCTTGTGCTGGCGCCGGAGGAGGCGGCGGAAGTGCGGGGCACAGGACCTCACAAAACGTCCCTCGCCTTCGTCCTCCAGGAAAATGTGCCGGGCGCGCTCTTCAAGAGCCTCGCCGTCTTTGCACTCCGGGAACTGGACCTCGCAAAGATTGAGAGCCGTCCCCTGGTGGGCCACCCGGGCCGCTACCGGTTCTACCTCGACGTGCACGGGGCCGTGGCGGAGGAGCCGGTGGGGCGGGCACTGGATCATCTCCGGGAAATCACGATGGAGCTGCAGGTGCTTGGGTCGTACCCCCGCGGCACTACCTACGGCGACGGGAAGGAGGACGGACGCGCGTCCTGACCCGGAGGCGAGAGGCAGAAACATCTGGATGCCCCGCTCCAGGTGCTTTCCCTTCCCAATCCTGTCTCGTAGGTTTCTTGGAAAGCTGTCTGGCGGGCCGCCTGAAACCTGCAACGGCGCGGATCTCGTGCACCCACGACCTCGTCCTCGCGCGACCCCCGATACCGGACTTATGTGGGCGCCGTTTTGCGGCCCCGACCACCGTGTTGCGGCCTGCTTCCCCCTCGACCGACAGCTCCTGACGGCACCACGTCCCCTCACGTATTAGCCTTCGCACCGTCGTGCTGCCCTACTTTGTCCGGGAGGGACTTGCCAACCTCCGCCGCACCAAATTTGCTGCCTTCGCGTCGACGAGCACCATCACGGTGGCGCTCGTCCTCGTTGGTGCGTTTGGGGTCGTTGGGTACGAAGCAAAGGTCGTCTCTGGGGCGCTGCGCGAGCAGGCTGGCGAGATGGAGGCCTTCATCGACCAGGACGCAGGCGAACAGACGAAAGAGGCCCTCCACTCCCGCATCCAGACGATGCCCGGCGTCGCACGTGCCGAGTTCATATCCCACGAAGAGGCCGCCAAGATCTTCCGACGCGAGTTCGGCGAGGAGGCGGCTGCCTTCGAGGACCCGACGTTCCTGCCCGCCTCGATCCGTGTTGAAATGACTCCCCCTTACGCAAGGCCGGATAGCATGACCCGCATCGCGGCCCTCATTGAGGGGTGGAAGGGCGTCGACGATGTAGTGCTGAATCGGGATCTGCTTACCCAGGTGGCTCAGAATCGACGGCTTATCAACACGGTTGGGCTCGTACTGGGGGGCGTTGTCGTGCTCGCCGCCGTCATTTTGGTGGCCAACACCATCCGTCTCACCATCTACGCCCGCCGTTTGCTCATCCGGACCATGAAACTGGTCGGGGCCACGGACCGGTTTGTGCGACGACCCTTTCTCGTCGAGGGCACCGTGCAAGGACTGGTTGGGGGACTGGCCGCCAGCGGCATCGTCTGGACGCTGTATCGCGTTCTTTTCCGACAACTGGGCCAGGCCCCCATGCCCGTCTCGGTCGAGGGTACGCTCCTCGGGGGACTCGTTGGCCTCGGGGGACTGCTCGGATGGATCGGGGCTTACTTCGCCGCTCGTCGGTTCATCCAAAACGTTGAGCTTCACTAGCGCTGCTCATTGGGCTTGCCACTTCGTATCATGCATCGCCTCCCGTTTTCTATCGTCGCGCTACTCGTGTCTCTCGCACTGCTGATCGGGGCCTGTGGGGGGAACAGGACGTCGGAAGTCACACGAACAGACGAAGGGGTGCTGCGGCTAGGATCGGTCCAGGCCGCGGACACGGTGATGCGAGCCGTTGCCCCGAGCGGGCGGCCCCTCGTGCTGAAGGGAATGCGGGGCTCAGTGCGTCTGACCGGGGCCAGCCAGTCCAACGCAGATCTTTCGTTCGTGCAGAAGGGGCGCGGAGACAGCCCCGACGCGGCGCGGTCGGTACTGGAGGGGATCAGCATCACGGAGAAGGGAACCGACGCCAAGTACACGTACACGCTTTCGGCCGAGCGGAATGACGACTACGCCACCGTAGACGTGCAGGGAGAGGTCCCTCGTTCGGCCACCCTCCGGATTGATCGGTCGAGCGGCCCGGTTCACGTCAGCGGAGTGAGGGGGCCGTTGACCGTCAAGCACGAGCACGGCTCCGTAACGATCCGCGGGGCCGCCGCCCCCGTAACGGTGAACATCAAAAATGGCGACGTGCACGCTGGATTCCGGTCTGTGCCCGCCGACGGGTCCATTCGGCTCCAGACGGCGAACGGCGACGTTCAACTCCGGATTCCGCCCGGCGACTCGGCCCAAATCAGCGCTCGGACAGACGCCGGGACCATTCGAACGCAGGGCCTGTCGTTCACCGATGAGCAGCTCGCCCTGGTCAATGCGGGAGCGCGGTACGAGGCCCAGGTGGGAACGAATGGGCCTACCATCGAGCTGCGCACCCAGAATGGGTCCATCGTCGTCGGGGCGGCGGACACGACCGAAATGGCCGATACGACACAGGCTCCTCCCGCCGACACGGCGACGGCTCCTGCGCCGGCGACCGTGCCCGCCCCGGACACGACCGTGGCGCCCAAACCTGATCCTGACACGACGGAGGCCGACACGACGAATGCGGATCCCACAGGCGTCGACTCGACCGCCGCGGACACAACCCGGTTCTGAGCACTATTCGGCGCTGGTTACGACATAGGGAGCCTGTCCTACTGGCTCCCGGTAGGCAGCGAGGGCACATTCTCCGGAGGCGCCAGGCTCGTGCCGTACTGTTCGTTGATGACCTGAACCAGTTGGGCGGCCACGAGCCGATGGGTGACCGCGCTCGGATGGATGCCGTCGAGACTAAAGAAGCGCCCGAACGGCTGGTCCGACGTCTGATTGGGAAACTTCGGAATCAGGTCATTCGTCGGGTCCTGGTCGCCGTCGTCATTTGTGTAGAGTGCCCCAAGGACCTGGTTGGGGTTAAGGTACGCCAGGCCATGATTTTGAGCCTGCTCCTGAATGAAACTGTTGTACTGCTGTACCGTCTCCCCAAGAGTGGAAACCTCGTCCTGAGTGAGCACGGGCTTGCCCTGCGCCTCACAATTCAGCGTAACCGTCTGCTCGGGATTCTGTACCGCCTGGCCGATTAGGCCGAAGCCGTAGTCGATGGGCACACGCGGGGCCGGGTCCCGTGCGCCACAGTTCGACGCCACGTTAAAGTTCGGAGGGAACCGCCCAGCCTGATCCAGTCCGAGGTATGCAGGGCCGGGGGAGAAGAACGGCGCAAAGACCACGTCCACCACGCCGATGAGCACACCTCCTTGAAAGTCGGGGCTCGTCGTGAGCGAGTCGACCACATTGCCGTACCGCTGCTCAAAATCGCTCACTGGGGTTGCGTTGTCTGTTCCCCGGCGAGCGGCCCCCAGGACGTTGTTGTTTCCAATCCAGACCGTTGCGAAGGTCGGGGTGATCTCCAGGGCCGCCTCAATCTGGGTCCGCCCCCCGAGAATAAGCTGGGTGAGCGCGTTGGCCGAACTCGTCTGGTTGCTCAAGATGTCGACCACCCTCGCCCCCGGAACGGCAACGTTGTTCAAGCGAAGAGGAATTTTTTGCGTGCGAAGCGCACAGGCCGGGGCCTCGTCTGGGCGCTGTGGATCGGGGATCCCATTTTCGCCGAAGAAGTTCACGAATGGAGGCGGACATCCAGGCTCTTTGAGTCGGGGCACGCTGAACGGGGTGTTCATCTGCTCGCCGAGCAGCACGGCATAGGACTCCGACTGCGTCTCGCTGCTGATGCCGCCCGATTGAAAGCCTGCCGTGATGCTGTTGCCAAGGGCCACGTACCGCTGGAAGCGGGCATCGGTAACCTCGGGCGTGAGAAGAGACTCGTCCTGACAGGCTGTGAGGAGGGGGAGCAGTCCAAGGAGAAGCACGACGCCCCAGCGCACAGAACGGGCCGTGGGCGAGGAGGAAGCAACCATGGTGGCTACAGGCGGATCGTGAAGGTAGTCCCAATGAGGTGGGCGTGGAAGGAGTAGAGGCCGCTGTTGAGCTCAGCGACGGTGGGGGTCTCCTCGCCGGGAAGCGCGTCCCGCACGCGGCCCCGTCGGTCGTTCTGGCCAAGGTACTGGTACGCCACGCTCAATTCCACGGCCTCGACGATTTGCCAGTTGAGCCCAGCGGTGAAGTGGTTCCGGCTTGCCTCCGGCAGGAGCGGGGTCACCGTGCGGTCGGGGGCCGCAGCCTGATTGAAGAGGTACCCGGTGCGGACCGTAAGCGCATCGGTGGCCTCGTAGGCGCCCCCGATTCGAACGGCGCTCGTGTTGTTGTAATTCTCCTTGCGGGTTCGATCGAGGACATCGTTCTCGAAGTCAAGCGGGATGGCGTCGAAGCTCGACCATCCGGTCCACTGGTAATCGGCCTGGATCCGTAATCGTTCGGTCGCACGCACGGAAATTCCGGCCACCACCTGCGCGGGCATCGTCAGCGTTGTTTCGACAGACTGGTCCACGAGCGGCCCATCCACGAAGGAGGGGGCCAGCAGAAGGTCGAGCGGATTCGGCTGGCCCGTAAGGGGATTGTTGGGGGGCAGCCGGAGGCCCGTCGAGACCTTCTCGAAGGTCGCCTCCCCTTCGTAGTTGAACGTGATGGGCGACATGAAGCGGGCTCCCACGTCGAGCCACTCGGCAGCCTGTACCGAAAGACCTGCGTGAGCCCCCCATCCCACGGCGCCGGCCGCGTCGAGGCTCACGTCGGCAAAGGCCGTGTGGAAGGGGACGCCAACTTCCCCGAAGTATACGTCGTCACTCGGATTGTCCGGCGTGTTTTGGCCACGAATCCGCTGCTGGGACGCGTCGAGGCGCTGGTTCAGCGTCACACTACCGATGCCCAGGATGGGACCCGCTCCGATGCGGATCCGGTCCGTAACCTGGTACGCAACCGTGGGCTGCACGTAGATGGACCGAAGGCCATTGTCGTAGCCCTCGAAGGCCCCCTCCCAGTTTGCGGGCCACTTCGTTTCCAGGCCGTACGGAACGTAAGCCCCCAGACCGACGGCGAGCCTGGACGTCGCGCGCCAGGCCCCGTAGACGTGGGGGGCCAGCACCGGATCGTTCTGGAGTTCCGTTTCCGAACGGGTGTAGTCCGACGTGAAACGGCCCTGAGCAAGAATCGTGGTTGCCCCCCCGCTGATGGTGATGCCGTCGGTCTGGAGGAGACCGGCGGGATTGAAAAAGATCGCTGACGCGTCGCCGCACGGATGAGCGACGGCCGCACCAGCCTGGGCCATGGTGCAGGTCCCCTGCTCGTACACGCTAAAGCCCTGAGCCCAAACGGCATTCGGGACTAGGCCGCAGCACACGAGGGCGGCGAAGAGGATGAGACGGGAATTTGTACGGGACTTAGGGAGCTGCATGAGAGGAGAGAGACTGAGAGGAAGAACGAGGGGCGGCTCGGGCGGTGAGGGGGCAAGGACACCGGTGGGATCAGGAATGGCGACGAGAAAAATTCCTGAATGCCGCCTCAGGAGTTCAGGTGTAATGCTCGTGGCACGAAGGGCAGAAGGGTGTGAAAAGCGTCTTTGGGATGAATCTCTTTCCGGTACCTGATGTTGCGGTAGAACCTAATGGCGCGTAATCTTCTCTGCAACGGGAGACCAGCTGCGTCATCATTCACAACCGATAGACGCTCAACTACCATGCGCACGTTCTTCACGTTTTTGATTGGGCTCGCCGTCGCCGTCGGCCTCGCCGGCTGCGACAGCAATGGGGGCGGGAGCGGCCCCACAGCCCAGGTTCGATTCATGCACGCCTCGGCGGATGCGGGGGCCGTTAACATCATCGTAGATGGGGAAACGGTAGCGAACGGCGTGTCCTTCAGCGACCTCAGCGGTGGAATATCGGCGAATCCAACCGTTTCTGAGTACTTCGAGGTGCCGGTAGCCAGCGACACCGACATCCAGGTGCAAGACGCAAGTGGCAACACCGTCATCTCCACGACCGCTGGCAGCGCTGGTCTGCAGGAAAATGCAAGGTACACAGTAATTGTGGCCGGAGCCGTAGCGGCCGGCAGTGAGACCCCCAGTCCCGTTATCTTGCGTGATCAATTCGGGGCAGACCTCGGCAGCGACCAAGTAGGAATCCGGCTCGTGCACGGCTCAGCCATAGCTGGGGCGGTGGACGTGTACCTGACCCCACCGGGAACAGACCTGCAGAATGCGACCCCGCTGATCTCTAACTTTCGGTTCGGAAACGACTTTCCGGGGGGCTTTGCCGGGCAATTCGCTCCACAGGCCGTTACCCAGAGTGGAAGCATGCTGTCTGTCACGGAGACAGGCTCAACACAGCCCGTCCTCCAGCTCCAGGTCGGGGGGGATCAGGGACTGTCGGTGTCGCCGGGACAATACATCACCGGGGTAGCGATCGACAATCCCCAAGCGACTCCGCCGGTCGGGGCCCTGGTACACGTCGACACGCCAGGCCAGTAGCCCGTCGGCTTCCGAGGAGAACGACCGAGGGTTCGCTGGACGGCTCGCGTTTTCCCACAGGTCCGTCGCAGACGAGGGGCGGATTCAGGAGGTGCAGGACAGCGCAAGGCCCCGCTACGGCATCGGGCCATCGGGGGAATCAGCGCCGTTTTCCTCCATCACCTCGCCGACGTTCTTCATGACCTCCTCCACGACGGTCCCCGTCTCTCGTTCAGTCCGCTCCAGCGCCTCCACGGCGAGGGTGGGCCCCTCGTCGGGGTCGGAACGCTCGATAATGACGAGGGCCGCGTGACAGGGAGCGTCGCCGGTCCCCGTAGCGCCCCCCATCGGGGCGACCTGAGCCACGCGCCATCCTCGTTCCAGCTCGATATTGAGTTCTTCGAGGCCCTCGTGTCCGTTGGGCCCCGTGCGAACGATGAGCGCCTTCTGGGTCATGCAGGAAAGAGACATTGGCAGGGAAAACAGGAGAGGTACGAACGCATCTGGGGAAAATTTGTTGGGGCAAAGATCGTCGTTTGGCCCTGACTGCACTGCGCACGATGCGCATTGGACTCATCTACGACACGTTCGAGTCGTACCCGTGGAGGGAGGAAGAGCCGCCCGACGCCGATGCCGAGTACGAGCCCGTCGAAACCGTCGACATCCTAGCAGCGGCCGTCGAGCACCTCGGCCACCAGCCGGTCCGGGTTGGAACGGCCACGGATCTCCGCGAGCGACTCGATCGAGGTCTCACCCTGGACGCAGCGGTCAACATTGCCGAGGGCGCACGCAGTCGCAACCGGGAGGCCCACGCGCCCATCCTACTGGAGATGGCGAACATCCCCTGTCTCGGCTCCGACGCGCTCACCCTGTCCATGACCCTGGACAAATCCTGGACGAAGGATCTGGTGGCGGCCGCCGACGTTCCCACCCCTCCTCACCGAGTCTACCGTCGTCCCGAAGCGGTAGAACCGCAGGCTCTGCCCGGGTCGTTTCCGCTGTTCGCAAAGCCCCGGTACGAAGGCTCCTCAAAGGGACTCCGGCCGTCGAGCCGAGTCGAGAGTGTCGACGCGCTGTGCGCAGAGGTGGAGCGCCTGCGAAGCGCCTACGACCAGGACATCCTGGTGGAGAAATTCATAGAGGGAGGCGGGGAGTTTACCGTGGCCGTGGTGGGGCACGATCCGCCCGAGGCGCTCCCGGCCCTCCAGCGTGGAGTAGAGCCCACGACCGGCCTTGGCCTGCATGCCCTGGAGCACCGCGGTGCCCCAACCGCCTCCCGGGAGTGGGACTACGAGCTCCGCGGCACCCTCACTCCGACCCTCGAGGAGCGCCTGCAAACCCTCACCCTACGCCTGTTCGATCGACTGGAGTGTCGCGACTTCGCGCGGGCCGACTTCCGGGTCGACGCCGACGGGCAGCCCTGGTTTCTAGAGGTGAATCCCCTTCCCACCTTCGCTCCGGACGACACGTTCGCCATCATCGCCGAGCTGATGGGACGCGACTACGTCGACTACCTAGCGGAGGTATTCGACCGGGGGCTGCGACGATTGCAACTCGCGTAGGGTTCAGCAGGAGAGCGAGTCGAGACCGACCGAGAAGCAGATTTAATCGAGCACGATAGCCTCCTGGTCGGACGCTGCCCGGGAAGCAGGCATCGATGAGGTCGTCCATCCTGGGCTTGATGGATCTGAGCGTTGCAGGATGAATGTCCAGAACGACAATACCCAGAGGAAGGGAATCAAGATTTCGCTGGGAGGAGAGGTTGGTGTCCAATGACACCAGTACTGCGAAATTGTCCTCCAGGGCCGCCGTCAGAAGCTCGCCGTTCTCGTAATGTTCACCACCCGAGAAAGTGAGCGGTATAGACGTGGTGCATTTCTGGGAAGAAGGACCGAAGATCGGGCGGGATATTATGGTCGAGCAGGATCTTCACGCCTCAACCGTTTTGACCGCCGTAAACGAGTCTCGAAGGGCCCCAAGAATCCGTGTACCAGATCCGGATCAATGTCGTACTGGTCGAGAAATGTGTCGACCGTGTGACCCTCGTCGAGGTAGTCGAAGAGAATCCGCACCGGAATCCGGGTCCCCCGAAAACGGGGATTCCCCCGAGCTTTTTGGGATTAACCTCAATGTAGTCGTTCACCATGGGATGACTCCGGGCCGTGACAGGTTCGTTTTGGTTTCACAATGCCGCCGTGGGCCTTACATCACCGGTGATGCGCTCAGAGGCGAGCACTGTGGCCCGGTACTGCTCGTTCGCGGGGACATCGGTGTGGTCGTCGCTGCAGGCCGGACACATGTAGGCGGCGGCCCTGGTCGATGAGGGCATTCTGGGCGTCGAGCAGTTCGCACTCGGCGCGGGTGGGGTGGGTGGCCTGCAGGGCGTAGAGGCGGCACATTCGTAGGTGGAGAGTTGAGGGTTGTTCGTTGAGGGTTATGCGTTGAGGATTGGGAATAGACGGTGCGGAGCGCAACGTTCGGTCGGTGAGGTGCGTGTAAGAACGTACGTGGTCTCGTTGACTCAGGTCGTTTTCCCGATGGCACCGATGGAATCGCGTCCAGGGCCGGAGCATCCCGACTGGACAGATTGGCGCTGGCAGATGCAGAACCGCATCCACGGCGCCGAGGCGCTTCGAGAGTGGATCGACCCGACCGATGAGGAGCTGGCCGCCATCGACCGGGCAGGGGACACGTTTCGGTGGAACATCACGCCGTACTACGCGCGCCTGATGGCCCCGACGGATCCCTCGTGCCCGGTGCGCCGGCAGGTCGTGCCCTCGATGAAGGAATTCGGGTCCGACATCGTGGACGAGGTAGACCCCCTGGATGAGACTGGTCACGAGCCGGTGAAGAACCTCATCCACAACTACGAAGATCGTGTGGCCTTCTGCATCACGGCTGAGTGTGCCATCTACTGCCGCTACTGCCTGCGCAAGCGGATGGTGGGCGACGCCGAGTACTTCATGCGCACCGACGAGCACCAGGCGGCCATCGACTACATCGCCGCCCATGATGAGATCCGCGACGTGCTGCTCACCGGCGGCGATCCTCTCACCTTCAATGAAGCCAACCTGGAGTGGCTGCTCGGCCGGCTGCGGGCCATCGATCACGTGGAGCTCATTCGGTTCGGCTCGCGGATGCCGGTGAAGCTGCCGTACCGCATCACCGAGGAACTCTGCGACCTTCTGGCCGAGCACCACCCCATTTGGGTGAACACCCACTTCAACCACCCGAAGGAGCTCACAGACGACGCCGCCGCGGCCATCGACCGGTTGAAGAGTGCGGGCGTACCGGTAGGGAACCAGACGGTGTTGTTGCGGGGCATTAACGACGATCCGCAGACGATGAAGACTCTGAACGAGGGACTCGCCCGCATGCGGGTGCGACCGTACTACCTCTATCAGGCCCAGATTATCGGCGGTACGGCCCACTTCCGAACCCCCATTGAGGTCGGAATGCACATCATGCGTCGCCTACGAGGACGGACGTCGGGCTTTGCCATTCCCACGTACGTCCTCGACACGCCCCACGGCAAAGTGCCCCTCAACCGCAGCTACGTGAAAGGGCGAGCGGGGGATCACGTGCTCATGGAGAGCTACGACGGAACCCTGTGGGCGGAGCCCAATCCGGTCCCGGACAGGGACGACCTTCCCCTCCGCCTGCCTTCCGTCGAGTTGCCGGAAACGGTGAACACCATTCCGGTAGACCCCTCAGCGGTTTCGTCGACGCCACCCGTTGCCGAGGCGTAAACATGGGCGGCCCTGATCCCGGAGGGCTTGCGCTCGAAGTAGATCCTGTTCGTCGGATCCTTTGACATTACCGCCGGGACGAAGTACCTTCAGCCTATCATCTCTGTTTGTAGAAGGGAGTACAGTTCTACGCGGCATGTTTCGCTATCTGCTCGCTCTCCTTACCGTCGTCGTTGCGGGCCTGGCCATTCTCTTTGACCGTCTCTGGCTGCGGGTCGGAGCGATCGGGCTCCTCGCCGGGGGCCTCGGACTGCTGGGGTGGCAGTTCTGGAACGCGTACCAGGACGACGCAGTCAGCCGGCCAGTGTCCGAGTCTTCGTCCTCCGAAGATTCGCTCGAAGACTTAGGCATTGGGGACGTCCGCCCGCGGGACGAGGCCGCCTCCGAATCATCCCTAGGAGCCGCACGCACGGACGAGTCGGGCGAGCAGGCGAAAGGGGCTTCCTCTACGTCGGGGGCTTCCGAGGGCAGCCGTTCTACGGAAGAGGAACTCGCATCAACTCAGGCCGCCGCCGCACCATCGAACGGAGGGGAGGCAGGCACGACCGACAGTGCTGACCGATCCGTTGCGACCAACGGAGCCCCTGTCCTCAGCCCGTTTATACGGTCGCTGCGCGCGGCACTCGACGCGCAGACGGCGTGCCTCCTGGTGCAGGAGGAAATCGCCCTCACCTACCGCATCGAGGCCCTCGCCAGCACGCATGCCCAGACGCGGCGCGAAGGAACGTTTGACACCCAGGCGCCACTCCTGACGGCCACCATGTCTCGGCAGTCCGTCAGCGTCCGGCCCCTTACCGAAGACGAGGTGGCGATTGAGGATCTGGGATACTACGAGCGCCCTCCGGACGTCGATCACTTCGCCGTCGCCCCCGTGCCTCGGGACGGTCCCTCCACGACGTTCCTCCTGGCCGACGCTCCCTCTACCTCGGATCTCGGTCAGTCTCAGGCCCGCACCCTGCTTGAACGATACGCCGAAATGGCGAGTCTCCTTCTTAAGACCCAGGCCCCCTCGGAAGGGCGCGAGCAACGGGCGGGAGATCAGGATCGAGGGCAAACGGTCCGGTCGTCGGAGGGCCCCTCCGATACAGACGAAGAATCCTCAGTGGCCCCGCGTCCTCGCCGGGACATCATCGCCGAAGAGATGGACGCGGCAGACACAGCCTCGAAGCCCCTTGCTCTGGTTCTCGTTCATCTCAATCGGGCCGAGTCGATTGCTCGGCAGGGGGAGGAGGCCGTGGCCACCGCCGAGCGGCTGCTGCAGGGGCGTCTCGAACAGTTCGCCCCAGATCAGCGGGTCGAACGGTTTGGAGAACTTACGTACGGCATCTTTTACCGGGGCAGTGCCGAGGTCGTCGAGTCCTGGGTGACTGACCTCGAAGCCGGCATGGCGAAAGAAGAAGGCAGGCTTGAGGGCGGCGTGAGCGTCGGAGCTGCCGTCCGGCGCCCTCGCCACGATGATCCGGAGGCCCTGCGGGCCGACGCTACCGAGGCGCTCCGGGAGGCCTACAAGACAGGGACCTGTACGGTTGTGGCGTAGGGAGCGTGGCCGCGGACTCGATGAACTCGTGGCCCCCTGCTCCGTTGTGTTTACGGATCGTTCCTCTTCGGTCTTCGTCGCTGAACCAGCAGTCCTCGTCATGCGCACAAACGGTGAATCACCACACATCACGCACATCTCGTGGGGATGCCTCGAGATCGAGGGTCGGGATCGGCCCTTCAAAGACGCAAAGCTGTATCCCGGAGGGGCTCGCCAGTGGGACTGGAACGAAACGGGCACGTCGCACGACCCCGGCATCCAGCCCGCCGACGTCGAGGAGTTGCTCGAGCATGGGGCTTCTGTCGTGGTCTTGTCCCGGGGCATGAACAAACGCCTAAAGGTGAAGCCCGAGACCCTCGACATGCTCGACGAGGCAGACGTCGAGACCCATGTGCTACAGACTGAGCAGGCTGTCCAGCGCTATAACGAGCTACAGGAAGCGCAGGAGTCCGTTGGGGGACTGTTTCACTCCACGTGCTAGCTGCAGGGACCAGCGCCGGCATCCCTCAGTCGCGGCGAGGCAGACCTGAGGTAAAATCCGCTTCCCCTGCGAGGCGCGGAAACGACCACTCGGGCCGTCGCCCCGATGTCCGAGCGGGGGGCTCCCGTAGACTCCACCTCCGAGAACGTCCCGATTTTCGTCTGGAGCTACTTGTTCCCGGTCCGGGTGCGGACGAGAATCGCCCCTGAGACATTTCCGAGGCCAAACTTGTACTGCGCTTCCTGGGCGTCGAAGTGCTCGACCGTGGCGACATTCTGCGCGTTGAGACGGCGAAGAGAACGAATCCCCCCGTACGGCGACCCGGCGTTATCGACGTAGACCTTGATGGGAACGGGATTGTTGATGCTCGACGATCCACGCTTGCGGAGCCAGTTGGAGTTTTCTCGTTGGATGAGGTCGTACACCGACAACCCGCTCACCGGATACGACAGGTCACTTACGACGATCCGGTCGGAGGTAGCGCCCGAGGAAGACTCGTCCGAGGTCGCGTTCTCCGATGAGGCACAGGCGGTTAACAGGAGGGGGAGGACGAAAAGGGCAATGACCCGAGACATGGCAACGCAGTCTGTGGTAGAGGAAAACAGTGCGCACCGCGTGAATGAAGGACTGGCATAACGGTTTCTCAGAGAGGCAGCTCGGAAGGAGGGGGGAGCCTCCGCAATTGCCTTCGAGGGAACCCGGGCCGCGCCCCACTCGTCGTCCCAATATCCTCCTGGACCCCACACTGCCCCGCCCCGGACAAAAACCCGCCCCCAGCGACGCTGAAGGCGGGTGGCGGGCCCGGGAGGATTCGAACCCCCGACACTCGGCTCCGAAGGCCGATGCTCTATCCAGGCTGAGCTACAGGCCCGTGTGCGCTCGGCTCTGGTGACAAACGGTAGACAACATACCCCTACGAGTCGTCCCCAAATTGGATTCGTCGGCGCGGTGTATTCACCATGAACTGAGGGGAGAGCCCACGGAAAGCAGGTGGACACACAGAGGTAATCGGGACCAACTGAAGTCTCCACCGTGACTGTGCGGGCCGCTGCGTGACGGCGTGGGGGGGAAGGCCGACGATTTGGATTTGAGGGGAGGTGTGATGGCGCACGGGGAGGAAGCGGCCCCAGCTCACCCGCTGCAGGGCCACGATCATGGAACGTTGAAGTAGGTCGATGAGGGGGGTACCCTGAGCGCCCGACCCGGCGCGTCCTGACAACACTGGTGGTGCGTGGGGGACGACATCGGGCGTGGCGTCCTGGACGGGTCCCCCGAAGGAAGAATGGCCGTGAGCGTCGTGGGGACACCAAGCGTACTCTCTCCCGGATCTCCGTCGATTACGGCTACGGATTGGTGGTCGGCGCGGAGCGTTTCGTAGAAGGCGCGCACCGCCGTGCTCTTGCCCATATCAGTGCCCCCGAGCACCATCACCGATCCCGTCCACGACGGAGGAGACGCCCGTCTGCCAGGCCGGAGAGATGCGCAAATCGGACATGGGGGGTGAAGATGCCCTCGGAGTGCCACGCGGATCACACTCGACTACAGGGCGCCCGGCACGAGGAGCGTAGCCACGAGGCCTGAGAGCACAATCCCGTCGAACGTTCCGGCACCGCCGATGCTGGCCATTCCGGTCCCGAGGTCGGCAATGTCGTCGAGGTGCAGGAGGTCGGCCCCGATTACCGGCCCGAGCACGCCGGCCGAGAAGGCGATCGGTGGGGCCCACGTAGGCGCCAGGACCAGTCCGCACAGGGCCGCTGCGGCCGCCGGTACGAGCGGCTGCATAGCGATGCCCTTTTGAGGAACGGGCTCGGCGAAGTAGTAGCACAGGGCCACGTTGACCGCCAGTGCTGCCCCTGCCGCGGGGACGGCGGACGGAGCCTGGACGGCGAGGCGCCCGATCTGATACCCGGCCAGAATCGTTGGGACGATGCATCCCCCCAGGTTCACGGCCACGACCGTGAAGGACTGTTGCTGAACCGGCCGTCCCAGTAGACGACCCAGGCCGAAGAGTCGGGTCGGCACGTACTCGACGGTTCGGGTCTGCTCAACGCGCGTCACAGGAACATTGACGGCACTGCCCAGGAAGATTCCGAGAGCCGCCAGAAGGGAGGTCGTCGGGCCGAGGCCGAGCTTCGACAGGGCCGTCAGAAAGACGTTGGCGAGGAAAAAAGGAAGGAGCAGCAGTAGGCCCAGAAGCAGCAAGGATAGGCAGCCAGGAGGCGCGGTGCGCATGGAATGAGTGCCACGTAGAGGATTGCGTGGAGGTTACGGGGGGCGGGGCGGAGGATTCGGTCAGAGGGGCCGGACCTGTACGCTGTCGATCTGAACCCGAGACACGAGCCGTACCCCATCCCGAGCCCACAGGTCGGGGTATCGGGCCAGTTGGTCGGCAGAGAGGGTGTCGGCCGTGTAGTTGTAGTAGTCAGCCCAGCGGATGCCGTTGACCCGGCGAACATTGTATGCTTCCCGGAATCGGGTGCCCGGCTCCTCATCAGGCCCTTGCCCGTAGGCGTAGGCGAAGTAGTCCATCGCGTAGGTGTCGGTACGGAACCAGTACATGAACACGTCCTGCCAGTCTTGCCCTCCGCCTTCCTGGCGGAAGGTTACCTTCAGGCGATGGTACGGAACGCCGTCAATTGTGTCACGCCCGCTGTAGGTGGGTTGCACGGCCGGGTCCCCGAGCGGCTCGGGGAGAAGGGAAAAGTAGGAGACAGAATTGACGGTCGTCCGGACCGATTCCCGCTCCGATGCAGAGAGCTCGACGGCCTTGCCGTTCACGCGCCGGTAGGTGCTGTCGTTCGTGATTCCCTCCGTCACCGTCCGGTTCAGCGAGTCCGTGTAGGTCCGCCGATAGTGAAACCGCCCATTGTCGTGGCGGAGGCGGTAGCGATCGCCCCGAAAGTTGAACGTCACGACGGCCTGCTCAAGCGCAGACCCCCCGTGGGCCGCGAGGGCGCTGTCGATGACAGCGGCGGCCGAGGGAGGCGTTTCTGGCGCTTCGCAGGCGCCAGGAACGAGAAGGAGAAAGACGGCGAGAAGCGAAAAAAGCACACGCATGAGCGTAGTGGGCCCGGCACAGACGGTAGTGTATGTGGTACACGACCCTTAATAATCATTCCGAGACGACCGAGTTGCAATGTCGTGCGGGCGCATTGCCGCTTCGGAGCGGTGGGCGAGCCTCCACGCGGGGGAAGTCCGGTCGCTGTCAAGCACCTCAGGAAGGAATTGGGAGACCCCAGGTTGGCATTCTGAACAGCAGTCCAGGGGGCGCGTAGGCCAGGCAGATCTTCTTCCGAGAGATGTCCGGGTCCCAAAGCGCTCCTGCCTCTCCACCGTGAACGTCGAAGCCGTGGCACGCTTGTGTCAGATTGTAGCGAGCATGCTCCTGTGCGCGGGACTTTTGCTTGCGTGCTCGGGGCCTCACTCCGGCAGCACAAAGACCGAGTCGGAGACGACGGTTCAGCGCGTGTATCGCGTGCAGCTGCGGATGACGGAGGAAAAGACGGAGGCCGTCCAGGCCCGCAGTCGTGCCACGCAGTGGTGGAAGAATCGGCCCGCGTCCGAGCGGCCCCCGATCGCGCACACCGGTCCGGCGGAGGCGTCCGCGGTCACCATCGACTGGAAGCCGCCGTTCTACCGGGTCCGGCTGGGGCCGTTCGCAACACGCCAGCAGGCCGAGGCGGTGCTTCAGGCGGCCCGCTCGGTGTTTCCGGATGCGTTTGTCGCGCCGAAGCGGATCACCAACCGCTGAGCGCATACTCGTCTCGGAGACCTCCTGCATCTGTGTGTTCCAGACTCCACGCGTCCACCATGCACGTAGCGCTCGTACAGTCGCCCGCTCGTACAGAGGCTTCCGACGATGCTGAGCAGCGGGGCCGTAGGGCGTTGGAGGAGGCCGCCGGAACCGGCGCGGACCTCGTTGTGTTTCCGGAGCTGTCGTTTACTCCCTTCTATCCCCGCCTTCCGGCGTCGGAGCGGGCAGCGTCGGTCCTCGATCTTGCTGAGCCTGTACCGGGACCCACGACGGAGGCGATGGCCGAAAAGGCGGCGGAGCTCGGCCTTGTCGTCGTCTTTAACCTGATGGAGCGCGATGGGGACCAAACGTTCGACACCTCGCCCGTCATCGACGCCGATGGCACCCTGCTCGGGCGAACCCGCATGATGCACATTACGGCGTACGAGCACTTTCACGAGCAGGGATACTACGCGCCCGGAGACACGGGCGCACCGGTCTACGACACGGCCGTGGGCCGTCTCGGGGTTGCCATCTGCTACGACCGGCACTATCCCGAGTACCTGCGTGCGCTGGCCCTTCAGGAGGCCGAGATTGTAGCGGTGCCGCAGGCCGGAACCGTCGGCGAATGGCCCGACGGGATGTACGAGGCGGAACTCCGGGTCGCGGCTCTCCAGCACGGGTTCTTCACGGCCCTTGCAAACCGGGCGGGCCAGGAAGGAGACATGCGTTTCGTGGGACGTTCCTTCGTGACGGATCCGCTCGGCCGCGTCGTGGCCCAGGCAGAAGCAGAGGAGCCCACCGTGCTATGCACGTCGGTTGACCTCGCCCGGTGCTCGGAGGCGCCGGCCCGACAGTTGTTTCTCCAACACCGTCGACCTAACCAGTACAAGCGGGGCGCCGTCGCCCCAGATCATGCCGAGTAGATCGGGCCGTCTCTCCCGGCCAGCGCGTTGTGGAGGCGTTTCGACGACGCGCTACAGGTATGCCGCGAGGTACCGGTTCCAGAACATCAGAACGAGCATGACGAGCCAGAGCAGGTGCCCCACACCCGTGCCGATGGCCACGCGCTTTCGGGCGGACTCCGCGGCATCGACATCCAGCGACGCTCCCCCGGCCACGGCGTTCTGAAGTGCGTTCCAGCCAGGCCGGATGACGAAGAGCTGGTCCACGACGAGCAAGATGATTAGGGTGACTGACGTGTGATAGACGGGTCCGTAGGTGGCGAAATGACCGCCCGCAATGAAGGCACCGAGCGAAAAAACGAGCGTGAGCACGACGAACAGGTTCATCTGCCACACAGAGTCCGCCCCGTCCGACGCCAACGCGGCCCCGGCGTCGCCGCCGAGGTCGGTCACTTTGCGGGCCTGCCCGGCGAGGCGCAGGCCGAGCCCGAACCACGCGGCGGCGGTGATGGTGTGGAGAACGACAAAGATGGACTTGAGCATGAAGCAGGGAGGGATCGGTGGAAGTCGCGTGTCGACCTTCTCTCACGGGCGGCGCAGGGTAGAGTTTTGCCGTTTTCCTCCCCGGGCCCCCGATGAACGTGGGCGGAGAGTTTCAGTTGACACCGGCGAGCCAGTACCAGACAGATCAGCGCGAATCATGGATGCCAGTACGCTCGGACGGGGATTGGTCTATCTGGGTCTCGGAATCGTCGTCCTAGGGGGGCTCATTCTGCTGCTCGGGCGAGTGATCGATTTGGGCAATCTCCCGGGCGACCTCGTCTACAAAGGCGATAATGTGCGCGTCTACGTGCCCATCGCCACGATGATTGTGCTAAGCGTGGTGCTCACGCTCCTCCTCAACCTCGTACTTCGGCTGTTTCGGTAGCATTGACGTCGCACGCGATGGCGGCCGCCCTGAGGGGCATCCACAGCGTTTCCGGATCTTCTGGGGCGCCTGTGGATTGCAGAAAGGTCGGAAGGTTTTTAAACAAAAGAAACAAAGCCCCCTTCCGACCTACGAGGCGCGCGATCTTCTTGGTTTCCGATTTCCAGTTAGGTGGTGTATTCACTTCACTCTTCTGTCCTGCGCGTTGCTCTACTCTGTGCCGTCGGGGGTGGGCTGATGTTCGGGGGAGGGGTACAGTCGGCCCTGGGACAGCAGTCCTCGATTACGGGGAACAAGATCGAGTGCGAGGACGGGACTGCGGACCGGTATCCGTGCAAGAACGTCGACCTTCTGTCGTTTTTGTCGATCGGGGACCTGGGGGGGACGTTCGAGACGCAGATCAACGACGTGTGGGGGTGGACCGACCCGAAGACCGGCGTCGAGTACGCGCTGGTGGGCCGGACCGACGGCATCGCGTTTGTCGACCTGAGCACCCCTACCGATCCGGTCTACGTCGGGGAGCTGCCCACCCGTTCGGAGGCCAGCACCTGGCGCGACGTGAAGGTCTACGACAACCACGCCTTTGTCGTAAGCGAGGCCTCGGGCCACGGGATGCAGGTGTTTGACCTGACCCAGCTCCGCGAGGCCACGGCCAAGGGCCGCCGGCCGGTGGTTTTCGAGGAGACCGCCCACTACGGCCGGGTGGAGAGCGCCCACAACGTGGCCGTCAACCGCGAGACGGGGTACGCCTACATTGTCGGGGGGAACGGGGCGGGGCGGACCTGCGGGGGCGGGCTTCACGTGGTCGACGTGCAGGACCCGGCGGCGCCGGCCTTCGCCGGGTGCTTTGCCGACCCGTCGACCGGGCGGGCGGGCACCGGCTACACCCACGACGCCCAGTGCACGGTCTACGAGGGGCCGGACCGGGAGCATCGGGGCAGGGAGGTGTGTTTCAACGCCAACGAGACGGCCCTCAACATCGCCGACGTGACCGACAAGGACAGCATGGAGACGATCGCCACCGCGAGCTATCCGCTGGTCGGGTACGTCCACCAGGCGTGGTTGACGGAGGATCAGCGCTACCTCTACGTCGACGACGAGCTGGACGAGTCCCAGGGGCTGGTGAGCCAGACCCGCACGCTTGTGTTCGACGTGCGGGACCTGGACACCCCAGAGCTTGCGGCGAGCTACACCGGGCCGACCGGCGTGATCGACCACAACCAGTACATTGAGGGGGCCTACGCCTACCAGGCCAACTACCAGGGCGGGCTTCGGGTCCTGAACGTGGCCGAACCGGAGCGGCCGGAGGAGGTGGGCTACTTCGACACGTACCCGGGGGGGGACGCCGCGTCGTTTGAGGGGGCGTGGAGCACCTACCCGTTTTTCGAGCGCAACATGGTCCTGATCAGCAGCATCGGCGAAGGCCTCTTCGTCGTGCAGCCCAGTATTTCCCCCATTCTGTCGTTCACCGGCACACGACGCGAGCAGGGGGCCCTCCTCCGGTGGTCCGTCTCGGCCCAGGCCCAGACGGATCGCATTGAGGTGGAGCACAAACCTCCTGCGGCGCGCACCTGGAGGGTGGCCGAAACGAAAGACGGTCGCAGCAGCGCCAGCATCCGGGAGTACGAGTTTTTGTTCGAGGACCTTCGTCCTGGCACCCACCAGTTTCGGGTTCGGCACTACTCAACGGACGGGACGGTGCAAACGAGCGGTGCCACGTCGGTACGAGTGTTGCCGACCGAGCCATTTGTCGCCCGCGGTCCCTCACCAAATCCCGTCCAGACCCAGTCCCTCTTCCGACTGACGCTACGGGAGGCCCAGAGGCTCCGTGTTGCCCTCTACGATGCGACCGGCCGTCGCGTCCGACTTCTTCACGAGGGGGCCGTCGAGGCGGGTGTCGTTCAGCGGTTCCGGATTCGGGCTCGTCAACGGGCCAGCGGCACATACTTCCTGCGGGTGCGGGGGGAGTCGGTTCAGCTCTTGCGGAAGGTGGTCGTTGTGCGGTAGATCGCGCGCCTCCCTCTCTCGATCTCTTCTCTTCGACAGCACTTCCTACGATGAGCATCTCCAGCGCGTGGGTTCGCGGCGTCGTTCTCGTCGTCCTTCTGGCCTTTGGAGGGTGCGACGGGAGGGGGCCCGGCACGCCGCGCAACCCAGCGAATGCCCTGTACGTGTGCAACCAGCCCGACGCGACGATCTCGATCATCAACCCGTCGACGCGCACGGTCGCTACGACAGTCGACCTTACCGAGTACGGCTTCTCCGCCAACGCCAAGCCCCACCACGTGGTCGTGGAGCCGGACGGGTCGGCGTGGTACGTGTCGCTGATCGGGGACAACACGGTGGCCAAGTTCAACGCCAAGAACGAGCTGGTCGGCAGGATCGAGTTTGAGTCGCCCGGCATGCTGTCGCTACACCCGACCGAGGATCTCCTCTACGCCGGGCATACGCTGAGCCTGCCCAATGTACCCAACACCGTGGCGGTCATTGACCGGGCGAGTATGACCCCGGTGGAAGTCCCTCTTGCCGTGCCCATCGACCGGCCCCACGGCATCAAGGTGAGCCCGACCGGCAACTACGCGTACACCACCAGCCTGACTGCGAACGAGATTGTGGCCATCGATACGGAGACCCAACAAGTCCAGTCGCCCGTGAGCCTTCCCGGTCCGCCCCAGTTCTACGTGCAGCTCGACATTACGGCCGACGGGCAAACGGCGTACATCACCGGCGACCAGGGCAATCAGGTGCAGGTGCTCGACCTACAGAACCCGATCCAGCCCACGCTCGAGGCCCGTGTGACGGTGGACGGCCGCCCCTGGCACCCGCAGCTGTCGGACGACGGGTCCACGCTCTACTTTGGCAGCAAGGCGACGGACACCGTCACGGCACTTAATGCCTCGAGTCTCGCCCCCGAGACCCTGGAGGGCAAAGGACTTGCGAACCCGCACGGGAGTGCCCTTTCTCCCGACGGGCAGTTTCTCTACATCTCGAACGCGAATCCCAACGGGAGCTACGAGTCCTCGTCCGGGGAAACGGTGGGTACAGTGGTCGTCATCAACACGCGGACGTTCGAGATCGAGGATGTCATCGAGGTGGGGAACGAACCGGCAGGCATCAACACGCGGTGGCAGCCGTGAGGGCAAGTGTGGGGGCAGCGGTGACCGTTCTCACTCGTAAGAAGAGAAGACTTCGTCGCACACTTCTTTTTCCGTCGATGGATCTTCAACGTGTTTGTACTGGCGTCGCGCTCGGGGTCCTCGTTGGGTTTCTGTTCAAAGCGGGGGCCGTGCAGGCGCAGGACTTTGAACAGCGCGTGTCTCCGTTTCCGGTCCGGGACACGACAGGATCCGCGTACGACATTCCGTTCCTGGGTGGCCTGAACACCCCGCGTCCGCAGCTCGCAGACATCGACGACGACGGCGACCTCGACCTGTTCCTCCAGGAGCGGCGCAACCGTCTCATCTACTTCGAGAACACAGGCACGCCGACGGCTCCAACCTTCAAGTGGCGCACAGATCACTTTCAGGACCTGGACGTGGGGGCCTGGTTCCGGTTTGGTGACCTCAACGATGATGGGACCCTCGACCTCCTGGCCGAAGAGCCCACCAGCAACGTTCGATTCTACAAGAACGAGGGGACCCCGACGACGCCCGACTTCGTCCGGGCTGCGGGGCCGCTCCGCCGCGCGGACAGCACCGCGATTTCCGCCGACCGCCAAAACGTGCCCGCCCTAGTGGCTCTCGACTGCAGCGGCCCGCCCGACCTGCTGCTCGGGACCCTGCAGGGACGGCTCCGCTACCTCGCGCACGCCGGAACTCGGGACGACGGCGTCCCTGTCTTTCGGAAGGTGACGGACGAGTACCAGAACGTGTGCGTGGGGCCGGAGAGCGTGTGTGGGAGCGCCACGCCGCGATCCCTGCGGGGCGCCGGCTCGACGGAGAAACACGGCGCCAACGCGCTGGCCACCGGCGATCTCGGGGGCGACGGGGACCCAGATCTGCTGTGGGGCGATTTCTTCAGTCAGAGCTTCTACCTGATCGAGAACACGGGCTCGTGCGCGGCCGACTCCCTCGAGCGCGTTGCCGACACGTACCCCCTGTCCGACCCCGTGCAGACCAGCGGGTACAACGTGCCGCACCTCGCGGACCTCGACGGCGACGGGGATCTGGACCTGCTCGTGGGGGTTCTCGGCGGCAGTGGGGCCGGCAGTAGCGCGGTGGAAAACCTGCTGTATCTCGAGAACGACGGGACGGCCGCCCAGCCCTCGTATACGCTCCGCACGCGGCGATTTTTGTCTACCCTCGACGTTGGGGAAGTGAGCGCTCCGGCCCTCGTGGACCTTGACGGCGACGGCGATCGCGACCTCGTGGTGGGCAACAATCAGGAGCCCGGGGCCACCTCGGCGCGTCTCCACCTCTTCGAAAACGTCGGGACGTCGACCAATCCCGCCTTCGAGCGACGCTCGGCCCCGCTCCTGCCGGACGCAGAGCGGGGATTCAACTTCGTCCCGGCGTTTGCCGACGTCGATGCCGACGGCGATCCGGACCTCTTTCTCGGTACCTTCTCGGGCACGGTGCGCTTCTACCGCAACACCGGGACGACGGAATCGCCGCAGTTCGAGCGAGAGCCCAGCGGAGACGTTGAATTGCCGCAGGGCAACTTCGCCACGCCGGCGCTCGTCGACATCGACGCGGACGGGGATCTGGATCTGTTCCTCGGGTCCTCTGATGCCGAGGGCACCGTGTCGTTCTACCGCAATGAGGGCACGCCGGAGACTCCCGATTTCACGCTGGTGGACGAGACGTACAATGACATCCGGGCTGGGGAGGGCCGGACCCATCCGGCCTTTGCGGATCGAAATGACGACGGCGCGCCGGAGCTGTACCTCGGGACGAAGAGTGGACTTAGGATGTACGAAAACACGGGCACGCCCCAGTCCGCCGCGTTCGGGAGCACGCCCGACTCGCTGGCCCTCCCGTTCCGCCCCCTTGTCGCTCCCGTGTTCGCGGACGTAACCGGGGACCGCCGGACCGACCTGATGACGGGCGGTGAAGGGGGCGGCGTCAAGTTTTTTGCGCCCCAAGAGGCGTCCGGCGGGTCCGCGATCACCCCAGAGGACGGCGTCCGGGCCGCCCCGAACCCGTTTGTGAACCAGACCCGCCTCACGTTTGCCCTCGACGAGGCCGCCCGCGTCTCCCTGCAGGTGTACGACCTGCTCGGGCGCCGCGTCTCCGCCCTCGTGGACGAGCCGCTCGACCCTGGATCACACACGGCCCGATTTCGAGGGACGGGTCGGGCGAGCGGGATGTACATCTACGTGCTGAGTGTGGACGGGCAGATCCGCGACCGCGGACGAGTCATCCACGTCCGGTAGGCCAGGCAGGACCTGCGCCCGTCTCTCTCAAGACGAGCCGGGAGGCCTCAGGCCTGCGCCGAGCAGACGGGCGCCACGGCCACGAGCATCGGCGTCGTGGAGTCGGTTGTGACGGCCACTCACTCCTGCGCCATGCTGGTGAAGTCCCTGCCCGGGGATCGTCCGAACTCGTTCAAATTTCCGTTGCATCACACGCTGCGGCTTTCTTTCTTGGTCCGTCCCCAGTCGGCAACGTTCTGACACGCGAGCACTCCTGCCCCTGACACGCAGGGGCCACAGTGGCCTTGCCCATCCATTCCCGTGCCCCACACCATGTCCATGCCGCTCGATACGTCCATCCTCACCGTCATCCTTGGCGGTGGGAAAGGGACCCGCCTCTATCCGCTCACCAAGCTCCGGGCCAAGCCGGCCGTACCCCTTGCGGGACGCTACCGCCTGATTGATGTCCCTGTCTCGACGAGCATCAACTCGGGCATCACGCGCATCTTCGTCCTCACCCAGTTCAACTCGGCCAGCCTGAATCGCCACCTCGCCCGCGCCTACCAGTTCGACCGGTTCAGCAACGGCTTCGTCTCGATCCTGGCCGCCGAGCAGACGCCCTCCTCCAAGGACTGGTTCCAGGGCACGGCCGACGCGGTGCGGCGCAGCCTGCCGCACATCGAGGGCCATCGGCACCAGCACGTGCTCATCTTGTCGGGCGACCAGCTCTACTCGATGGACTACCGCAACATGCTGGCCCACCACCACGAGACGGAGGCGGACGTGACCCTGGGCACCATCCCCGTGACGGCCGACGCCGCGACGGCCTTCGGCATCCTCAAGACTGACGACGAGGACATCATCACAGAATTCCACGAGAAGCCCGCCGCCGACGAGCTCGACGGCCTGGAGAGCCCGGTCGCACCCGAGCTCGAAGCGGAGGGGCGCACCTATCTCGCGTCGATGGGCATGTACATCTTCGACCGGGAGCCGCTGCGCGAGCTGCTCGGCGCCAACCCGGACGACCACGACTTTGGCAACCAGATCATCCCGAAGGCCATCGACCAGATGCGGGTGGCAAGCTACCCGTTCGCCGATTACTGGAGCGACATCGGCACCATCCGCTCGTTCTACGAGGCCAACCTGATGCTGGCGGAGCCGGAGCCGGCGTTCAGCCTGTACGATCCGAACCGGCCCCTCTACACGCGAGCCCGGATGCTGCCGCCGGCGAAGGTCCAAAACTCCACCGTGCGCAACTCGCTGATCGCGGAGGGAAGCCTCGTCGAGGAGAGTCAGGTGTCGCAGTCTGTGGTCGGCATCCGCTCGTACATAGGCCCCAACACGACCCTCAAGAACACCGTGATGATGGGGGCCGATCACTTCCGCTGGCACGAGATGGAGGAGCGAGGCTTCGTTGAGGGGCCAGCCAACCCTGGCATCGGGGAAGAGTCGTACGTCGAGGGGGCCATCATCGACAAGAACGTGTCCATCGGAAGGCGCTGCATCATCAAAAACCAGGGCAATGTGCAGGAGGCTGAGGAAGACCTGTATCACATCCGCGACGGCATCGTCGTGATTCCGAAGAACACTCGCATCCCCGACGACACCATTATTTGACTGCGGGGAAAGGGGCATGGATAAGGGGGAAGAGGTACAACACCCACCGCCTCACACCTTTGCCAATTCTCTCCTATTCACTCCCCCTTTTCCTCTTCCCCAATAGTGTGAAGTTGTTTTCGTAGAGGTGTCAGCCGCTCCATTTCCCAGTGGAT
>NZ_JBDGQQ010000117.1:0-8700 GCF_042218895.1 Salinibacter sp.
ACGTGGAGGTGGACGGGTTCACGATGTTCGAACCCCTCCAGCGCCGCTACGACGTCTGGCACGTGCACTGGCCGGAGGACTTTCTGAGCTACCGCTCTCCGGTAGCGGCGTACTTCTACGTTACGGCCGAGCTGCTCCTCTTTGCCTGGGCCCGGCTCTGTGGTACTCGGCTCGTGTGGACGGTCCACGATCTGGGTCCCCACGAGTCCTACCATCCGCAGCTGGAGAACGTCTTCTGGCCACTCTTTCTCCCAATGGTGGATGGCATCATCAGTCTGAGTGAGACGGCCCGAGACGAAGCGTACGACCGGTTCCCGGTGCTCCGGTCGGTCCCAAGCGCCATTGTGCCGCACGGCCACTACCGCACAGCGTACCCGGACCCCGTGCCGAAGGCGGAGGCGCGGCGCCGGTTCGACCTCGATCCGGAAGCCCCCGTGGCGCTTTTCGTGGGGCGCATTCGCCCGTACAAAAATGTCGTCTCCCTCATCCGGACCTTCTGCCAGTGGGAGAACTCGGAAGCGCGCCTCGTGGTGGCCGGCAATCCCGTCTCCGACGAGCTGGCCGAGCGCACTCGGACAGCGGCCGAGGGGGACGCCCGCGTCCGCACGGATCTCCGGTTCATCGACGAGGAGGAAATACCGGTCCTCCTTGCGACCGCCGATCTCGTAGTGCTTCCCTACGAGACCATCATGCACTCGGGCTCGGCGCTGCTGGCCCTGTCGTTCGACCGGCCGGTGCTGGTGCCCGACCGCGGGGCCATGACGGAGCTCCAGGACCGGGTGGGGCCCGACTGGATGCGCACCTACGGGGGAGAGCTCACCCCGTCGGTCCTGGCCGAGGGCATGAGGTGGGCCCGCACGACCGATCGAGCGGGGCGGGCGCCGGTCGAGGACCTCGACTGGCCGCGGTTGGCCCGGCAGACTGTCGCGCTCTACCGTCGCGTGCTGGAGGCCCATGACTGAGTCGAGCACCCCCCGGCATCCGGTGTTCGTCGTGGGCATGCCGCGCTCGGGCACCACGCTGCTCAGCAGCCTGCTCGACGCACATCCCGACCTCGTGATTGCCCCGGAGACGCACTACTTCACGCGGTGCTGGACGGGGGGACGGATTGACGGCTGGGCCGAGGTTGAGCGGATGCTTGCCCGACTCGATCAACAGCCCGGCGTGCACGACATGGGGCTGGCCGAAGAAGAATGGGCCACCATCCGTGAGCGGCTCCGGGCCCTGGAGGCGCCCACGCACGGCGACATCCTCCGTGCGGTGCTCGACACGTACGCCGCGCGCTCGGACGCCCCGGCATGGGGAGAAAAGACGCCGGACCACCTCCGGACCATCCCCGAAATGGCCCGGCAGTTCCCCGGCGCTGTCTTCATCGCCATCGTCCGCGATCCCCGGGACGTGGCACTTTCCCTGCGGGCCCTGCCATGGAACCACAAGACGCTGCCGGAGCAGGCCTGGACGTGGCGCCGCTACGCCGCCCGCACGGTCCGGTACCACAAAACGCTCGGCGACCGCTTTTTCAGCCTCCGATATGAGGATCTGATTACGGAGCCGGAGGCGACACTGCGCGACGTGTGCATGTTTTTGGAAATGCCGTTTCGGGCCTCGATGCTGCGGCGGGAGGGGGAGGAGGACCGGCCCTTCGACGCCGAGCGGGAGCCCTGGAAGGAGAAAAGTGGCCGACAGATCGACCCGTCGAACCGAGAAAAATGGCGCACGCAAATGCCCGAGGCGGAGCGGGTCCTCGTCGAACGTATCGCCGGGCACTGGTTGGCGGAGTTCGGATACGCACGTCCGGCGGTGCGATGGCGACTGGCACTCGTGAGCAGTCTGCTCCGGCGTCTCGGTGAGGCCCTCTTCCAACGGGGGCGGCGCGCCCTCGAGAATCTGCGGTCCGGACGCCTGTTCAGGGACAACGCCGCGCCGCGGTGGATGGAGGACTGAGCGGGAATGTAGAACACACGGCGGGACGGCGCGTGTAGCGCATTTCCCCTTCTGGTTCTACTCTTTCGGACCGCTCACGCCCGTCCGTGACTGCCTCCAACGACTCCCAAAGCACCATCTTTTGGGATTGGCTTCGTTCCCTCTTCTCCTCCAACGGGCAGCAGCGACTAGGTGGAGAAGAGGATCGGTGGGGGGTGGTCGTCACCGTGTCGGTGCTGCTGTCGTTCATTCTGTGGCTGTCCCTGACCCTGGATGAATCCCACACTCGGCAGGTTCAACTGCCGGTGCAGGTCGTGGAGACCCCCGAGGGAAAGGCCCTCGCGGAGGTTCCCCCGTCCTCGGTCCGTGCGCAGGTGACAGGCAGCAGGTTCGACCTCATTCGTCTCCTCTACAGCCCGCCGGCCATCAAAGTGAATGGCTCCACTGGGCAAGTGAACGTCAAGGAGCAGGTTCAGCTCTCGGACGTGCAGGTGCGGAGCGTCACTCCAAGCTCGTTCACGGTAAAACTAGAACCCACACAGTCGCGGAGAGTACCCGTTCGAAGCCGTGTAGGGATTGACCTTGCTGCCGGATACAAGCTGATCGACGATCCCCAGCTTCGGCCCGACTCGGTCCGAGTACAGGGAGCCCAGTCGATTGTCAGCAACATCAATGCCTGGCCGACGGATTCGACGACGGTCACTGATCTGCAGGATACCGTCAGGGTCCAAGTGCCCCTGGCGGACACGCTCAATCGCCTCGTTGAGACGAGCACTGACGCGGTCACCCTCGTGGCGCGGGCCGGGCGGTTTTCCGAGGAAACGAAAAAAGTAAAAGTGCGGGTCGTAGGCGTGCCCTCCGGCCAGGATGTGGTGGCCCTACAACCGCCTTCGATTCGAATTCGGTACAGCGTGCTCTTCAAGCAACTGTTCGAGGCACGGCGCTCCACGGACTTCTTCGCTACCGTGTCGTACGATCAAATTCGCTCCGACACGACCGGGTACGTGACGCCCCGCGTCCACGTCCCCTCGGACTTCATCATTCGGGACGTCACCCCTGTCCCATCCCGGCTGCGCTACTACACCTTCCTGTCGGAGGAGTAGGCCTCTGGGGTCGTGTTCTCCACCGAGCTGATCCTTGCTGTTTATGCTGTTCCTGGCCCTGGCCGTGGCCTGTAGCGTCACGATCGGCGTGATCTTCAAGTACACGGGCCGACGTGACTTGGACCGCACGGCTCTTCTGACCGTGAACTATGCGGCCGCCGTGGGCGTCGCTGTGGTCCTCCTTGCGCTTGAGGGACGCTCGGTTCAGTCGGGGCTTGCACTGTCGGGGGGGCTTGTCGCGCTGGGAATCGGAACCGGGGCCCTGCTCATCGCTGGGTTCTTCGTTCTCTCGTGGGCGACGGACGTGGCCGGCATGTCGCTGGCGATTGGAGTGATGCGCGTGTCGGTCGTCATTCCGTTCCTGGCCTCGTGGCTCGTGTGGGGGGAGGTCCCGACCGTTGCGCAGGGGATGGGGATGGGCCTCGCGGCTGTGGCGTTCGCGCTTCTGGCCCACAAACGCGCCCCGGAGCCCGTGGCGGCACGCGCCCCGTCCGCGCCGCAGGGAGCGGCCGCCGTCCTACCCAGGCCCCCAGCGATCGACTGGTACACGGCCGGGGTCCTGGCCCTCACCTTTTGCCTGGGGGGAGCCGTTGACGTGTCGATGAAGGCCTTCGAAGAAGGATTTGGGGCCGCCAACAGTCAGGTGCTCTTCTTGCTACTGGCGTTCGGGGTGGCGTTCCTGATCGGGGCCGCAGTGGTGGTGCGGCAGGGCGTGCGGCAGGGGGAATGGCCCGCCGGCCAAACCGTAGCCTGGGGCGTCCTGCTCGGAATCGCCAACTACGGCTCCCTCGAGTTTCTGCTTCGGGCCATCGAGGCCCTTCCGGGTCCATTTGTCTTTCCGGCAAACAATATCGCCATCATGGCGCTCGCGGCGCTGATCGGCGTAACCGTGTGGGAGGAACGGCTCTCGCGACCCAATCAAGTCGGGCTCGGGCTGGCCAGCGTAGCGCTCGTGCTGCTCGGGCTCTGACGACGGCTCTTCTCGCGTCCTTCTGGACGACGCCCCCGCCTTGGCTCCTATGTCCTCGACACGACGGATCGGCATCGGCGTCGGAGTTCTCATCGGACTCCTCCTGGCGGCCGCCGTGGTACTTTGGCAGCAGGGACCGTCCAACGCCACCGTCCGACGGACCGTCGTCACGACGATTCAAGACGAGGCCCCGGCCTCGTTCCTCGTGACGGGCACATTGGACATGAGCGTCACCGTACGGGTCGACTCGGCGCAGTTCATCACGCCGGACTGGCTCACGACCGTGCTGGCGTATGCGCGGCCCCCTGCCCTTGCCCTCCTCCAGGGCGGGGCGGACACCAAGATTCAGGTTCCGGGAACGGTTTCCTACGGCTTCAACGTGGATTCGCTTTCCCCATCGATGGTGTCGGTGAAAGAGGGGGGAGCGGTGGAGCTGAAACTTCCCTCGCTCTCCGTCCACAGCGTAGACCCCAAGCTCACGCGTCTAGAAGTGCGGACGCGGACGAGCGGCTGGATGCAGCTATTGCCCTCCAACACTCCCGATTCAGTTCGGGCCGAAGCGCTCGCCGCCGTTGAAGAGGCGTTCCGGGACCAGGCAGAACAACGGATCGACTCTGCGACGCAGCCCCGAGTGAACACGGCCCGAGCCCTCAAGGCGACCCTGCGCCCGCCGTTGAAGGCCGCCGGCATCTCGTCACCGCGATTCCGGGTCCGTATCGGTCCGGAGTTGGTGATGCAGCCGACGGAGTGAGGACGCCCTACAGGCAGAGTGTGTAGGAGGGATAAAGCTTTCAGTTGAGATTGAAACCGCACCCCTGCCCCCGTGTACGTTCGGACGCAGGAACCGCCGGCCTTGCGGCCGAAATTCGCGAGACAAAAGCACCGCGAGGGATGTCCGGAATGCAAGACTCATCGGCCCTTCCTTACGTCGATACGCCGTACGGCATCATGACGGCAGGGGGGCGGTGGTACCACGTCACGGAAGAAGAGGTGCAAGACTACGCCGGAGAGGTGCTCGACCACGTATCCCTGGAGCAACTGCTCCGCTGGGCGGACGTTTGGGTGGAGTCGGCCGAGACGATTGTGCTCTGGGCGCTTCCTCCGATGCTTTGGGGGCTGCCCCTGGACTGGGCCGGGGGCAGTGCTTTGCTTCTTTATGTGGGATGGTCGCTCTCGAGTCCTGCCCTTCCGGGCCTGCTGGCCGTGCGGGGCATCGCGGCCCTCGATCACGTGATTGCACAGTCCGTCTACTACGTTGTCACGATGAGCGCCCTCGCCGCCGCCGGGTTGCACGGGGCGGTGGGGGTTGGGCTCGCCGGATTTGTCCTTCTGCGGTGGGACGTGCTGAGGTGGGCATCCAGATACGTGCTACGTCCCCTACAGCGAAAGCTGTATCCCCTTCCGGTAGCGGACCAAATTCTCCGCGGCCTCATTATTCGCGTCGCGCTCAAGCACCGCCTCTCGGTGCCGCACGTCCGCGAGATCACCGATGACATCCTCGACAACTGGCACGGGCACCAGGACCAAAACGACCCTCCGCACAGCAATTAGCCACACGTTTAGTCCGAATGGGCATCGACGGTACACCTTTCGTCCCGGACGACACCACGGTTTTCTACTTCGTCCGTCACGGAGAGACGGAGCACAACCGGCAAGGCATCGTGCAGGGGGGCGGGATCGATAGTGTTCTCAACGACGCAGGCCGTGCCCAGGCACAGGCCCTGGCCCAACGGCTTGGGCCGGTCGGCATTGATACCCTCTACGCCAGCACCCTCCAGCGAGCCAAGCAGACCGCCAAGCTCCTCGCTCCCCCTCACGAGCCGCTCTCCCGTACGTATCTCCGCGACCTGAATGAGATGAACTGGGGGGTGTTCGAGGGCAAACCGCCCTCGGCGGAGCGGGACGCATCGATGGAAGACGTCAAGTCTGCGTGGCGTGACGGGGCTTACGACCGGGCCATCGAGGGGGGAGAATCGATTCGGGACGTGCAGGCCCGCGCCCAGCGGGCGATTCGTCACATCGCCGCACGCGAGGAAGGCCGAACCGCCCTCGTGGTGACCCACGGTCGGTACCTGCGGGTTCTGCTCGCAACCCTTCTCGACGGCTATGGCCTCGAGCACATGCAGGAGCTCGGTCACTCCAACACCTGCGTCAATCGCGTCGTCTGCACGGGCGACCGATTTCGGGCCGATCTTCTCAATTGCACTGCTCATCTGTCGTCCGCCGGCGACGCCGCCCAGGCGTAGGGGATCGGCCCCGAACGAAGAGCACGGATACGGCGGGCCTGCCTGGCGCCCGACCGTATCGATCGCGGTCCGCGCCTTGTCATCCACAATATGCTTGACCTCGACCCCACTACCGTTCGATCCATCGATGCCGCCGAGGAGGTACGACGCGCCCTCCTGAAGCGGGTGCGCACCGCCCTCCAGGCGAGGGAGGATGGGTCCTGGATCGCCCGGCCGACCGTACCGGTTCCGGGACCGGTACGGCCCATCGACTGGATGCGGGCCCAGGACTGCTCCGAGGCGACCTACTGGTCAGGGCGGACCGACGACCGGACCGTCGCCGCGATTGGGGCGGCCGATGTGCTGGCCAGCTCGTCCGCACCAGTCGACTACGACGCCCTCCACGACCGGCTGACCGAGCGCCTTGGCAGTGCCGATTCCGCGATTCGCTACTACGGGGGGCTCCGCTTCGACGCCGCCCAGCCGCCCGCCCCGGATCGTCCCGACCGCCGGTGGGCCCCATTCGGCACCTACCGCTTCGTGCTCCCCCGGTTCGAACTGCTCGAAACCGAGGGGGAGCGGAGGCTGGCGTGCAATCTCGTGCTTCCCCGAGATGCACACCACCCCGAGGCCGTTGTGGGAGACATTGAGACGCTCGCTTTCCCTGCGCCAACGGGGCCGGCGCCCCTCCCACGCCCCTACCACCGGCAGGACGCACCGGAGCAGGAAGAATGGACGCGGATCGTCCGCTGGGCGCTCGATGCCATCAGCGGGGAGGCGCTGGACAAGGTTGTGCTGGCGCGCCGCGTGGCGCTCGCGCTTGACGACCCGATGGATCCCTTGCTCGTGCTTCGCCACCTGGAGGCGGCCACGCCGGGCTGCTATCATTTTGCCACGCGGCCCGCAGAAGGACCAGTCTTCATGGGCGCGTCCCCTGAGCGCCTGTTCCGACGAGAGGGGGAGGACGTGGTGAGTGAGGCGGTGGCCGGCACCCGTCCCCGTGGCGAGACGGCGGCCGAGGACCGCGCCCTCCGTGAAGAGCTTCTGACGAGTCCCAAGGAGCGCCGAGAGCACGCCTTCGTCCAGGACGCGATCCAGGCCGATCTCGAAGGGGTCTGCACCTCGGTCCAGGCGCCGGAGGAGCCCGACGACTTGGCCCTGGCCCGGGGCCGTCACCTTTATTCCCGGATCGACGGAACGCTCCGTGAGGATACCTCGACGGCCGACCTGCTCAAGGTGCTCCATCCAACCCCAGCGGTGGGGGGCGTCCCGACTGAGGATGCCGTGGCGGCCATTCGGGCCCAAGAGCCGTTCGATCGGGGATGGTACGCAGGGCCGGTGGGGTGGATCGGGGCGGAGGCCGCCGAGTTTGCGGTGGGCCTCCGGGCCGGGCTTGCCTGGACGAATCGAGTGGCCCTCTTCTCGGGGGCTGGCATCGTCGACGGGTCCGAGCCCCGCCGGGAATGGGACGAGATTGAGCAGAAGATTGGGGACTTTGCCGCCATCATGGGCGTGACCGGTTCTCAGAGACAGGCCGGTTGAGCTCGCCTGAGCGGTTCCGTGCGCGATCCGCACCGACACAACTGGCGCGGGCCGAACGTGCAATCATCGCGCTCATCCCGGCGGTGCGCCCCTGTCCGCCGTCCCGCTACGCAGACGAACCGTACCCCTCTTGTGCCCGACCCCTCCGTCCTCGACGCACCGAACGCCACGTATCTCTGGACTCAGCTGCTCGTGGAAGAGCTGGTCCGGAACGGCGTCGAGACGTTTTTCGTCGCGCCCGGCTCCCGATCGACCCCGCTGACCGTCGCCGTCGCCCGCCACCCGACGGCCGAAACCGTGCTGCACGTCGATGAACGAGGCAATGCGTTTGCGGCGCTGGGCGTGGGCCGCGCCACCCAGACGCCCGCCGCCTGGATCACCACCTCTGGCACCGCCGTCGCCAACGGCCTGCCCGCCACGGTGGAGGCGTCCGTGGACGGCGTCCCGCTGCTCCTCCTCACCGCCGACCGGCCCCCGGAGCTGCGCGACACCGGGGCCAACCAGACGATCGACCAGGTCAAGATTTTCGGCGACTACGTACGCTGGCAGGTGGACCTCCCGCCCCCGACCGACGAGATTGACCCAGCGTACGTCCTCACGACGACCAACCAGGCGGTTCACCGCACGACACGCGCCCCCGCCGGCCCGGTGCACGTCAACTGCATGTTTCGGAAGCCCCTGGAGCCGGTCGAGACGGAGGGATCGGTGACGGTGCCCGCTGTGGTCAAGGAATGGGCCACGGGCTCGGAGCCGTACACACAGTACCCGACGCCCGTCTCCACCCCATCGGGTCCAGAGGTGAAGGCCCTGGCCGAGGTGCTCGGCGGCACCGAGAAGGGACTCGTCGTGGCGGGCCGTCTCGACAGTGCCGCCGCGGCGGACGCCACGCAGCGCCTCGCGTCGCACCTGGGCTGGCCGCTCGTGCCCGACCTCACGT
>NZ_JBDGQQ010000118.1:0-33071 GCF_042218895.1 Salinibacter sp.
CTAGTTCTTTCACTTTTTTCAACTATCTTCCTCCATGCGACGTATGTGGAAGGTACGAACAGGATGACTCTCGGTGGAGGCTCTTCTCACTAAATTTTCCACTCATTCCTGCAAGGCGGCCCGACCCCCATGGTGGACTCTCCACTGTCGTCCCCACCCCTCCACGTCCTGCTGGTGCAGTGCCGGAGCGATTCTCGTATGGAGGAGCAGGAGCGGTCCTGCTTCCTCGAGCGGGCTCGGCTGCCGTCGGCGCAGCTGCATTCCCTGAACCTGGCCCGTGGGGACGAGCCTTCCCCGTCCATGCTGGACAAGGTCGATGCCTTGCTCATCGGCGGCGCTGGGAAGTACTCCGCAACGCAGACCTATCCCTGGACCGAGCCGCTGCACGCCCTCGTCCGCGACGCCGTGGAGCGGGAGCTACCAACCATGGGCTCCTGTTGGGGACACCAGGTTATTGTTCGTGCCCTCGGCGGCCGCGTGGCTCATGATCCCGAGCGGGCCGAGTTGGGATGCGGATGGGTGGAACTCACGGATGCCGGTGCCGACGATCTTCTATTCCGACGGTTTTCTCGGCGCTTCCGGGCCAACATGGGGCACCACGATCGGGTGTTGGAGCTCCCCCCCAGCACCATTGAACTGGCGCGCAACGATCAGCCCCATCAGGCATTTCGGGTGGAAGGCATGCCCATCTATGGGACGCAGTTCCACAGCGAGCTTGATGCCGCCCGCGAGCGCGAACGGATTCTCGTGTACCGCGAGTATTACCGGACGGCGCTTCCCGACGAGGAGACCGTGCAGCGCGTCCTCAACAACCTCGCCGCAACGACCGAAGTAGACCACCTGCTCTACAACTTCCTGGCCACGTTCGTCGCGCAATCAGTCTCTCTCGATCCTTCCTTCGTCCTCTCGGTCGACGATTGTCTACGCTCGGCCGCTCGCGGGCTCGATGCCGCTCGGGGCACCCGTCGCGGCCACTCCGCCTGACCGACGACGCAGCGGCTACGCGTCGGAGTTGTCAATCGTGTAGGTGGCCTCGGCCCGATCGCAGGGTCCCCCAACGGGCGGGTTGGGCTTCCGGACCGTGACCTCCACCCCTTCCACGTCGGGGTAGGTCTCGAGCACATTCTGAGCAATTCGGTAGGCGAGCTTCTCGATGAGGTAAAAGTTGTTCTCGGTGACGAGCTTTCGCACGAACTCGTACACCTGCTCGTAGTTGACCGTTCGCGTCAGGTCGTCGTGCACGGCCGCCTCCTCAAAGTCGAGAGCCACGCGCACGTCTACCTCGTACCGGCCCCCGACCCGGTGTTCCTCCTGCATCACCCCGTGGTGCCCGTAGAACACGGCGTTGACGAGGCTGACCATTCCCGTGGTGGACCGGGCAGAAGACGAGACGGTTTCGGCAAGAGACTCGGACTTAGAATCGGACATCGAGACGAACGTTAGTCAACCACAACGGGGGTGTCTGTCAGGCCCAGCGGGCGAGGAACGGCCATCATGCCGGTTGCTTCTGCAGCGGCACCAACGTCGGGATGGCGGCCAGGTCCTGAAACGACTGGGCCCGGTCGGTAATGTCGGACGGACCGAGGTCAAGGAGGCGATCGGGCCCGTAGCGCTCCACCACGAAAGACGCCATGACGCTTCCGTACACCACGGCTCGGCGTAGAGACGTCTGGTCAACGGCCTCACAGCGGTGAAGGTGTCCGGCCAGCCCCCCCGCGAAGGCATCGCCGGCCCCGGTTGGGTCCTGGATGTCTTCCAGCGGGTAGGCAGGAGCGCTAAAGACGGAGCCGTCCGTAAACAGCAGGGCTCCGTGTTCTCCCTTCTTGATGATGAGCGTCTCGGGCCCCAGGTCACGGATCTTGTCCGCCGCCCGCACGAGGTTGGGGTCGTCGACCAACTCGCGGGCCTCGGCGTCATTGATCACGAGACAGTCGACCAGCCGGAGGGTTTCCCGGAGACTGTCGGGCGTGTTCTCGATCCAGTAATTCATCGTGTCGGCAATCACGAGGTCCGGATCGTCCACCTGATCCAGAACCGTTCGCTGGATTTCTGGCTCCAGGTTCCCGAGGCAGACGATGTCGCTATCCAGGTAGGCGTCCGGAAGGTCGGGGTCGAACGAGGCGAGCACGTTGAGCTGCGTGTCGAGCGTGTCCCGCTCGTTCATGTCATAGTGGTACTCGCCATGCCAGAAGAACGTCTCCCCGTCCTCCTCGACCTCAAGCCCCCTGAGGTCCACGCCCCCATCGGCGAGGATTTGCCGGTACTCCGCGGGGAAGTCTCCCCCCACGACGCCAACCAGGCGAACATCGTCGCAGAAGTGGCGGGCAGCAAGCGTCAGGTAGGAGGCGCTTCCCCCCAGCACACGCTCGGCCGATCCGAACGGGGTGTCGATGGAGTCAAAGGCAACGGTGCCAACAGCAAGTATGCTCACAACAATCGGGTGTCGTTCTATAGCGCTTGCGAACAGGACGAAGGTAGCCATTCTCGAACGCACTCGACACGCCCGAAGGACGAATTCCGTGACAAAGTGGCCTCGTCGATATCCGCCAGCTCCACACAGGTTACGACCGCGCAGACCAAGATAAACCCCTGTCCTCAGAGCACCGGTGCTCGAACGCGCGACGGAGGCTGGGGGCTGGGGCGCGAGTGCCGCCCCGGGCCCCGTCGGTGGATTCCGGCGTGCTCCGCCGTTCCTACTCGTTCACAGCCAGCGGCGCACCTGTGCCGCAACAAAGCTGCCCGCAGCCAGACCGACGATGCTCCACAGGGCTCGCTTCAGGGTAGGACGATCGTCGATCTCCGACACTGCTCGTTGCACGGATTCAGCCTGCTCACCGAGCGTCTCCTCCGCCATCTTCTCGAGGCTCTTCCCGATCTCACGAACCTCCTCGGAGGGAGCCTCCTCGAGGGCCTGCTGAAGGGCCTCCACCGCCGGTGCCTCCCGGGCCCCCTGCGCCAACTGCCGCCCCGACTCCTGGAGCTGCTCGCGTGCTTCTTGGCCCGATTGTGCGGCACGGTTGGTAACTGTTCGCCCCACGTCGGACGCCACGCGGCGGATCTCACCAGCCAGGCGCCCGAGGCCGCGCTGCGCCTGCTCCGAGAGATTCGGGGGACGCGGTCGGCGCGCGAGGGCAGTTCCGTACCCTGCCGCGCCCCCGAGGACGGCCGACACGGACACTGCCAACATGGGATGCCGCTGGATCCAGTTTTCGGTCTGCTCCTTCGCCCGGTGTGCTTTGAGCCGGGTCACCTCGGCCCGGAGCTCTTTCAACAGGGCGCGGATCTCCCCGACAATTTCCTCGTCGGACTCGGCCGTGGACGTCGACGATGGGGGATCGGGCTCGGAGTCGTTCTTGGACTCGTCCGGACTCATAGAATGTGGCCTAGTTTGGACGTGGACAGGGGCAGCGGAAAGGAAGCATCAGTGGCCGGATCGGGAAGCCAGGGGACTCGAAGTCCAGCCGACCGGCATCGAGCCGTAGGTATTCCTCAGTCGCGGACGAGAGCACCGACGAAGACCCCGACCGCAAACGCCCCAAGCATGGATGCCTTCTGGTGTTCCTGTACCCAAAGCTCAGCCATCTCAAGATAAAAGGAGGTCGGCGTGCTGCCGCCCGAAGGCCCCGACGGGCCGGCGTAGCCCTCGGGCCCGGGGCGTCCAGCGTTCTCGGCAGAAGATGGCGAAAATTCGTCGGCAGGGTTTGGCGTGGATCGATCTTCGGCCATAATATTTCGGAGCTATGGACAGTTCGGAGAAAACACTTCGCTGTGCGAGCCCCGCCTCGTCGGACAATTCCGCCACCAGAACGAGCCGAACGTGGATCAACGAACCGCGTTCTGTTGGCGACGTACGAGAGAGCGTTGATTAGGGAGCACCTATGTTCGACTGACGTGCAGTCCAACAGTTCGCACATGATGCTTGCTGCCTTCCAAACAGGACCCCGCTGGCTCTATCTCGCCGTCCTCTGCGTGTTCGCGGGGGGCGCGGTGCACTCTGCTCAGGCGCAGCGGGAGAAGACCCGTCCTGCGCACTCTTTCGCCGCGGCGGTTCAGCTGTATCAGCAGGGCCTGTATCCGAGCGCCTCGTCGGCCCTCTCCGCGTTCCGGGCCTCGCACCCGACCCAGATCTATTCACCGCAGGCCCTCTACCTGGAGGCCAAATCGGCCCTGGCGCAGGGGTACGACGAGCGAACGCGTCGGTTGCTGAACCAGCTCCAGCGCGAGCATCCTGCGCACCCGCGGGCCCAGGAGGCCCGCCTAGGTCTTGCCCAGCGGTACCTCAAGCAGGGCAATACCGAGCGCGCGAAACGCCAACTGCAGGAGATCGCCGCGGAGCCTCGTCGGGCTGCGGAAGGCGCCCGCGCTCTCTTTCTCCTGGGGCGGACCGAGCGAAAACGCGGAAATCTGAAGGCGGCCCTTCGGTCTTTCAACCGAGCGCGCACCGAGTACCCAGAGGCGCAAATCGCCCCAGCGGCCCTCTACGCGACGGGCGTCACGCAGGTGCGCCTGGAGCGCTACGATCAAGCCACGTCCTCGTTCGAGGCGCTGGGCGAGCGATACCCGGATTCGCCGTTTTCGCAGAATCTCGGGACCATTTTAGGAGAGGTTTACTACCGCCTCGACCGGTTCGGGGACGCGGCAACGGAGCTCAGGCAGCGACTTCCACAACTCCAGGGCACCGAGCGGGCCCGGGCTCAGTTCCTTCTTGGAGAGTGCTTTCAGCAACTGGGGCAGAGGAAGAAGGCGATCAAGCGGTACCGCCGCGTTCTTAAGGAGCATCCAAACAGCCCGTATGTCCCCTCCGCCCGGTACGGCCTCGCCTGGCAGCACTACGCGTCCGGCGATCACGAGGCCGCAGCGTCCGCCTTCCTAAAGGTGCGGAATACGAACTCCCCGCTTGCGCCCCCAGCTACGTACTATGAGGCCGTTAACCGAGCCCTGCTCGGGGAGCGGACGCAGGCCCTTGACCTCTACCGAACCTTCTCGAACCTTCGGTCCGAGGGACGGCTCGCCGCCGAGGCCCAGTACGAAATTGGACTGCTCCTCTACCAGAAGGAGCGATACGAGAAGGCCGCCGATGCTTTTCAGGCAGCGATTGAGTCTTCCCTTCCTCCTGCGCGGCTTGGCAAGGCATCCCTCTGGCTGGGAAACGCTTACCTTGCCAGCGGCCGGCTGGACCGCGCGCTGAAGGCGTACAATCAGGCCATCGAGCAGGATGCCGCGGGCGAGTCCGTGAAGGCGGAGGTCCGTTTTCAGAAGGCATGGTCGCTTTATCGGGACCAGCGCTACAGCGAGGCCGCGTCGGCCTTTGCGTCCTTGGCCGAGGCCTATCCCGAGACTTCGCGGGGCCGGAAGGCCCTCTTTTGGGGGGCGGACAGCTACTACCAACAGGACAACTATGCCCGCGCCCGCGCCCTTCTCCGGCGGTATCTTAAGAAAACCCCTGAGGACGCCCAAACGGCTGGCGCCCACTATGCGCTTGCCTGGACCCACTTCAAGCAGCGTCGCTTCGAGGGAGCCGCGCGCCGATTCCGGAGATTTCTGAACGCGTACGATGGGGCGGCGGACACCGATATTCCATACCGTCAGGACGCCCGACTGCGACTGGCGGACTGCTACTTTGCGCTCAAGCGCTACGAGGACGCTATCGCCGCCTACAAGCGGGTCGACGGGAAAGGCAACGACTATGCCCTCTACCAGGCGGGCAAGGCCCTGTACTACAGCGACCAGCCCAGCGCCGCCCTCGAAACGCTTCGTCGGTTTGTTGAGCGCTATCCCAACAGTCCCTGGCGTCCCGACGCCCTGTACCGCATCGCCGACATTCACTTTCAGCAGCAGAACTACGAGGCCGCCCGGGCGGGCTACCGTCAACTCCTCAACGAATATCCGGATCATGAGCGCGCCCCTGACGCACTGTATGCCCTTGGCGACGCGCATTACAACGCCGGGCAGATGAGCAAGGCCGTGCAGACCTACCGTCGGGTGCTGGAACGGTACCCGGAGAGTTCGACCGCCAGCGATGCCGCCTCTGGCCTTTTCTTTGCCCTCAACGCTGCGGGTCAGCAGGACCGAGCCCCGGCACTTATCGACTCGATCGCGGCGAGCGCCCCCGGCTCCAACCTTGCCGCCCGGCTGCGTTTCCAGCGGGCCCGGGCGGCGTACCAGAGCGGTCAGTCGAAGCGGGCGCTCAAGCTCTTCCGCGAGTTCGTGCGGACCTCCTCGATGGCCTCGCTCGTTCCGGAGGCCTACTATTACCTCGGGCTCCTCTACGCGGACCTTGACCGATACACAGAGGCGAAGAACTACCTCAGGCAGCTCGTGGACCAGTATCCTCAGAGCGAGCAGTATTCCGAGGGGGCCCTCCGGCTCGGGGAAATCTACCTCGACCAAGAGCAGTACAAGCAGGCCGCGAAAGCGTACCGTGCGGCCGCCGAAGGTTCGCAGGCCGGCAACGGGCTCCGGGCACAGGCCCGGTACGGGCAGAGCATGGCCCTGCTTCAGCTTGGACGCACCGGCGAGGCGGAGTCACTCCTGTCCAAGATCCTGTCGTCGCAGAAGCAGGGGCCCCTCCAGGCCTCGGCCCAGCTCGGGCTCGGCCGGATCCGCGAGCAGCAGGGGCGCACGTCGGACGCCCGTCGCCTGTATCGCGCGGTCGTCAGTGGAACCGACAGCGAGACGGGGGCCGAGGCGCTCTACCGCCTGGGCCGCCTGCTCCGCAAGCAGGGCCAGCCCCGAAAGGCGGTCCGAGAACTGGAACGGATGCCCTCTCTCTTCGCCGGATACCCCGAGTGGCAGGCCCGGGCGCTGCTGGAACAGGCGCGGGCGCATCAGGCCCTCGACAATCCGGGACAAGCCGTTCAGCTCTACGATGAGGTGGTGAGCAAGTATCCTGGAACACCCTTCGCCGATACGGCCCGAGAGGAGAAGAAATCGATTTCTTCGACGTTGTAGTTCCCGCTCTGTCCCTCCTTAGCAGACGGCTCAGTTCCAATGCCTTTTCGCCTTTCGCTTCTCCTCCTGTTTCTTGGGGGCGTGCTCGTGCCTGGCGCCCATGGCCAGCAGGCCGATACGACCCAGCTTCCCGAGATTGCCCCCCAGGAGATCCAGATTCGAGGGGAGCGCCGAATCGCCCTTCCCTCCCTCGAGCGGCAACCCCTCACCGGATTTGCCCGTCCCCCGAAGGTTCCTACGGTGCCGCCGGACCATCGCCCGTACGTAGAACCGTACGAGCAGGAGCTCGACGACCTGCCCGAGAGCCTGCCCCTGCCAGAAACGGTCGCGGAGCCCATCGCTCCGGCCTCGGCCGCGCGCCAAGGCTTCGTGGAGGGAGGGGGCGGGCGCTACTACAGCCGCTTCTTCGAGGGACGAGTGCTCGTTCCCGTCTCATCGAACGAGCATCTTTCTGTCCACGGGACGTACACGGGAACGGAAGGCTTCACCCCCTTCCAGAGTGATTCCGTAGCCACGCCCTCCGACGTGGCCTCGGCTCAGGTGCGCTTCGAAAGCACCCGCGACCCGGTTCAGGTGACCGCGCTACTCCACGGCTCGGCGGAGCGCTACACCCTCTACGGGGTGACCCCTGCTTCGGAACAGGCCGATCGGGAGGGCTACTCGGTTGGATCCTCCCTCCAGCTGACGAGCCGGGGAGAGATTCCGGCCCGGGCCGAGGTGCGCTACGATCGCACTCAGTACACGTCGCACCTCCAGGTCGAAAATACAGGGAACGGAGCGGACTTCCGGCAGGGGACACTGGGGCTCAGTGGATCCGTAACGGCACCGGTGGCCCTGCGGCCCCACCTCGATGTGGCCTACAGTCGCTCCTGGCTCGGGGGCGCCCCCTTGGAGGACACGGATTCCGCCTTCGGATTCGACGGAGCCGGCACTCTCTCGTTGTTCCGAACCGACTCATCGACCGTAGAGGTCGGCGCACGGGCGCTCGCTTTCGACACGCCCGCTCAGCCCTTTGCACCGACAACCCGCCACGTCAGTGCCACGTTCGTCGCCCCGGTGGTAAACGTGGAGTGGCGCGTGGCTCAGGGGGTGACCTTGCACCTCCGTAACCAGCCCCGGCGGGTGGAGGCGTCCCTCCACCGGCTCTACGCGGAGAACCCTTACGCAATGCACGCGCCCTCTCTGCGTCCGACGCTCGAAACCACCAACGCAGAGACGGGCCTCACGCTGGCGTCGGGCCCCATCCGGTTCGTGGCCGCGGCCGGGTACCGGTACGCGCCGACCTACCGGTTCTTCGAACCCGGAGCGCAGGGCGGGTACAGCGATGGCGTCTTCCGGGTACGCTACGGATCGGCCCGCATCCTACAGGGACGCGGACGGATCGCGCTCCAGGGCGTGGAAGGCGTTCAGGCGTCCTTGGGTGCGTCCCTCCGGGATGGATCCCTCGGTGATGGAGAGGTCATTCCCAATTTCGCTCCCATTACCGCAGATGCCATGCTTACCGTTTCGTTCGCCGGGGGCAATGGCTTCTTCGAGATTCTGGGGCACTACAAGAGCCCCCGGTACGCCAGCCGGGCGGAGAACAACCGCCTCGCTTCGTACTTTACTCTCGACCTCGAAAGCTCGTATGCGCTGGGCTCAAGCATCGTGCTCCTCGCTCAGGCCAAGAATTTGGCGTTTGGGGCGCCCACGCTTTGGTCGGGCTATCCACGCCCCCCGGCCCAATTTTCGATGGGGCTTCGCATCCGCTGGTAGGCCGCGCCGATCTCTCGCCGACAACGACCGGCCCTGCCGGACACCGTCGCGTTTACAATCAGCCTCCCCAGCCGTATTCTGTAGGAGTGCAACCCACCATTCTCCACTGCCTGCCCTCATTGTAACGGTTCCGGTCATGCGTTCTTCTTCGTCCGAAGAGGTGATCGACGCCTTCGTCGATATCCTCCGTGAGCAGCTCGCAGAGGGCAATCGTGTCGAGGTCCCAGGGCTCGGGACGTTCTCGGTCGAGCATCGTCCCAGTACGCTGGACGACGAGGACGAAACCATGACTCCCCCTCGCATCGAGGTGTGCTTCGATCCGGAGTCGGCCTGACCGTCATCTTTCTGTCCAGGAACTGATTCCCCCATGTCGGCGTCCATCGATGTTCTCATTGCGGAGCGCCTCGACGTGTCGGAGGAGCGCGCGCGAACGATGCTTCGGGCCCTGTCGGAGGAGCTTCGGGCTCAGGCTCAGGAGGATGACGTGCGGCTTCCCGCGCTCGGAACCTTCGGGGAGGACGACGGGACGCTGACCTTCACGCCGAGCCCCTCTCTGCGCCGACTGGTGAACCGTCGGTTCGAGGGCCTCTCCGCCGAGGACGTGTCCGAGGCCCCGATGTCCGCCCCAGCGGGCAGGGGTCCGGAGGAGGACGAGCCCCTTCCGGCTCGCGCCGGCGATCGTCCCCGCCAGGCCCCCTCTGACACTCCTGAGTCTTCCGACGCCCCCCCCGACTACCCGGTCGTGGAGGAACAACCGGAGGCGGACGTGGGCGTCGAGCCTACCTCCGGTTCCGCCCCCGAGGACCAGGAGTCCCGAAGCCATGCAGGCGCGTCTGCGCAGGCCCGCGGCCCCGATTCGTTTCAGGTCATCATGGGCATGCTTCTACTCGTCTTGCTGATCGGAATCGGGTGGTTCGTGCTCGACCGGACGGGAGCACTGTCTTCCCTGACGGGCTCGTTGCCGTACTCATCCTCCCCAGACACTAGCGACACGACCCTCCAGGCGTCCGCACCGGACGCACGCCCGGCACGCCCCTCGTCCCAGTCTCCGCAGTCTTCATCGCCCCGCGACACCGCGTCCGGTGCCCAGGAGCGCGTGCAGGACAGCGTAGAGTCCTCGGCGGAAAGGTGGGCCATCGTGGTGGCCTCTACTGCTGACCGGGCCTCGGCAGAATCGGTAGCGGCACGGTATGAGGATCAATTTGCGGGGTCCGACCGTCCCGTCGATATCGTCGAGAGCACCGTGGAAAACACGACTCGATACCGCGTGCTCGTGGGGGACTACCCCGCCAAGGATTCCGTGCTCGCAGCCCTCGACGAGCTTCAGTCGACACTCCCGGACGGGGCCTGGGTCTTCCCTCCTCGCTGACCTTTTCAAAAACGTCTCCTCACCCATCTTCGTGTCTTCTGCTCAATCGCTGCTACTGGGGGGGATTCCCCAACAGGTCGATACCACTGCCGTGGACACCGCACAGGCGGCGTCGGGCCAGGCCTCGTCGCTCCTCGACCTTCTCGTGCTCGGGGGCTGGGTCATGGTCCCGCTCCTCCTGCTGTCGGTCCTCACGATCTACTTCTTCGTCGAGCGGTTCATTACGATCCGGCAGGCGGCCTCCAATCCCGAGGAGATTACGGATCGGGTGCGGGAGTACGTGCGCAACGGCGATGTGGAGGCGGCCATTCGGTACTGCGAGGACAAGGACGTCCCGATCAGCCGGATTCTGAAGCAGGGGCTCGAACGGCTCGGGCGGCCGATCTCCGAGATTCAGGAAGCCGTCCAGGCCGCCGGGAAGCACGAGACGTTCGATCTCGAGAAGCGGACCAATCTCCTGGCCAGCATCGCCGGAATTGCCCCCATGCTTGGGTTCCTGGGCACGGTACTGGGCATGATCCAGGCGTTCCGACAGATTCAGACCCTGCAGGGGAATGTGAACCCGTCGGTGCTTGCCGGGGGCATTTGGGAGGCCCTCATTACCACCGCCACCGGCCTGCTCATCGGCATCCTGGCCCTCTTCGCCTATAACTTCCTGATCGGCCGCATCAGGCGGCTGTCGAACGATATGGAGCGTTCTGCCACCGACTTTATCGACCTGCTGCAGGAGCCGGTGTCGGCAGATCAGGCCGAGGAGTTACCTCGGTGATCTAGGAGGGTTCTCATCGGTCTCTTCACCACGCATTGCTCGCCATGCCACTGGACTTCTCCCCCTCCCGCGAGCCGAAGACGACCATCACACTTGCGGGCATGACGGACATCGTGCTGCTGCTGCTCATCTTTTTTCTCCTCACGTCGAGCTTCGTCCCGCAGATGGGAATTCGGGTGGATCTGCCGCAGGTGGATAGCTCTTCGATGGTGTCCGAACAGTCCATCACGGTCACCCTCTCGAAGGACGGGACGTACTACGTGGCCGGGTCTCCTACCCCCAGGGCTCGCCTCCTCGACGAGATCCGGTCGATTCGGTCCAATCAGCAGTTCTTGATTCTGCGAGCCGACGCAGAGGCGCGCGTGGGGCAGTTTGCGTCGGTGGCCTCGGTGGCCCGGGCGCTCAACATGCGGGTGCTGGTGGCGACGGAGCGCAGCGGGCGGTTGCGGTAGCGGGACGCCGCTGTGCGCTCCGTGTGAGGGCGTCCGCCGCGGTTCTCGTCTTCTATCCGTTCCACCAGTCCCGGTCCAGCGAGCGGTACTGGATGGCCTCGGACACGTGCGCCGGCCGAATGCGATCGGACTGCTCCAGGTCCGCCACCGTACGGGCCACCTTCAGGATGCGGGTGTAGCCGCGCGCACTGAGCCCGAGACGGTCCGATGCCGTGCGCAGCAGGTTCTCCCCCGCGTCGTCGAGGTCGCAATGGGTCTGTACCCGCTGCGCGTCCATCTGGGCGTTGCTGTAGATGTCGGGCGCATCGCCGAAACGGCACGACTGCTGCTCTCGGGCCCGCACCACGCGCTGTCGCACCGTGGCCGAGGACTCGCCGGTCCGCTCGGCGCTCATCTCGTCGAAGTCCACCGGCGCCACCTCCACGTGCAGGTCGATGCGGTCCATGAGCGGACCGCTGATTTTGCCGAGGTAGCGCTGCACCTGGGCAGGCGTGCAGACGCACTCCTGGTTCGGGTCGTTGAGGTGGCCGCACGGGCACGGGTTCATCGACGCGATGAGCATGAAGCGGGCCGGATAGGTGACGGTCGTCTCCGCGCGGCTGATGGTAATCTGTCCCTCCTCCATCGGCTGGCGGAGCACCTCCAGGACGCGCCGCTGAAACTCGGGTAGCTCGTCGAGGAAGAGGACGCCGTTGTGCGCGAGCGAGATCTCGCCGGGCGTGGGGTGGGCGCCGCCCCCGCAGAGGCCCGCGTCGGAGATGGTGTGGTGCGGGGCGCGGAAGGGACGGGTGGCGAGGATGCCGTGGTCGGACTGCAACTCGCCGCTGACGGAGTGGATCTTGGTCGTCTCTAGCGCCTCGTCGGTGCTGAGGGGGGGTAGGATGGTGGGCATGCGGCGGGCCAGCATGGTTTTGCCGGAGCCCGGCGGACCAACCATGAGGGCGTTGTGTCCTCCGGCGGCCGCCACTTCAAGGGCCCGCTTCACGTTCTCCTGCCCCCGCACGTCGCTCAGATCGCGCCGGTATTGGCGGGCCTGGTCGAAGATGGCGTCGAGGTCGTTGGTATGCGGATCCGGAGCGTCCGGCCCGTGCGGGTCTTGCAGGATCTCGAAGGCCTCGGTGATTGTCTCGACCGGAAAGACCGTGAGGTCGTCCACCACCGCGGCCTCGGCGGCGTTTTCAGCGGGCACCAGGACGCCCTCGTAGTCCTCCTCCCGCGCCTTCAGGGCCATCGGCAGCACGCCGTTTACGGGGCGCACCGTCCCGTCCAGGGCCAGTTCGCCCGTCAGCCAGTAGCGGTCCAGCACGGTGCCGTTGAGCGTGTCGCTGCTGGCAGCCACCCAGCCCACCGCCATCGGCAGGTCGAAGGCCGCGCTCTCCTTCGGCACGTCGGCCGGGGCGAGGTTGATGGTGATGCGGCCCCACTCCACGGGAATGCCGTTGTTCTCGAGGGCGGCGCGCACCCGGTCGAAGCTCTCGCGCACCGCCGCCCGCGGAAGCCCGACTACTGAGAGGCCCCGCATGCCGGAGGCGACGTTCGTTTCGAGTTCGACGGGCAGGGCCTCCACCCCGTGCGTGGTACTGCTCCAGACCTGACTCAGCATGGAACTCAGTGTATCGATTTGGCAGCAACGGAATACACTGAGTAGACACATCCGTCCCGGGTGGCATAACGTCCGCCGCGCCGCGTGTTTACGGCGATTCGGCGGAGGCGGACGGGCTCGGTTCTACGTCCCCATTGTCGTCCTCGTCGCTGGCGGGCAGCGCGCCGTCGCACCGCCGAAGCCCGGGGGGATCCGCTGCGCCGGCCGCCGTGTCGGCCAGGAAGGCCTCCAACTGATCGTGCGTGTCCTGGGCGTCGCCATAGCCGATTTCGAGCAGTTGCTCGATGTAGCCCGGGTGGAAGAGCAGCACGCTCAGCCAGTCGGGGCTCTCTCGCTCGCGGGTCCCCAGGCCACTGGTAAGCGTTTGAATGGGGCTCGGCACCTGGTCGCGGTAGTCGTGCGCGAGGGCGTCCAGGTCTACGGAGGGCCGGATTTGGAGCAGCTCCAGCGGCCGCATGCCGTGGCGCCGGTGGGCCGGCAGCTCCTCCACGAGCGTATTGATGCGGTGCATGGTGTGGGCGTCCTGCGGCAGCGAGTCCAGGAAGATCGAGTTCATGAGCACGCCCACGATCTGGGACGTAGATGGGTAGCTCTCCAGTTCGATCTCCTCACTCTCGGCCTGGCTCCGCGAGTACTGGGTCGAGATGGCGAGAATCTTGTCGGCCCCAAGGTGGACGGCCGGGGCGAGGGGCGCGGAGAGGCGAATGCCGCCGTCCCCGTACCACGAGCCCCCGATGCGCACGGCCGGAAAGACGAGCGGCAGGGCCGAGGAGGCCATCACGTGGTCGACGGTCAGTTGCGTATGCCGCCCGATCCGGTCGGGCCGCTCCCACGCGTCGAAGCCCTCCCCCTGCACCCAGGTGACCGTCTGCCCTGTAGCGTAGTCGGTGGTTACGACGGCCAGGGCCCGCAGGCGTCCCTCGGCCAGGTTGGGACGCACCCCCGAGAGCGTGCCGTCCGGCTCGTCGAGATGGTCGTGGAGCGTCTCCGAGAGGGGTGTGGTGTCCAGCAGGCCGTGCGTTGACCGCACGTTCGCCGAGGTGGGCTCCTCCGGAGACGCCGCCTGTGCGTCCCAGAGCATATCCCAGAGGAGGCTGAGACGGGACTCCACCACGATGATGTCTTCGAGCTCACGCCCGGTCCAGGCATCCACCACGTGCTGGGCCGCGTCCCTGAACGTGCCCGTGTGGTTGCCCAGATGAGCGGCGTTAATGGCACCGGCCGACACGCCAGTCTGAATCGGAAAGTACGCCTCGGGAAAGGCCTCGGCAATGTAGCGGATCACGCCCGCCTGGTAGGCGGAGCGCGCTCCTCCCCCCGTGAGAAGGATGCCGGGCGTGGGTGGCTGCTGCCGAGTCGTCCCAAGGAGTTGCGTCCAGTACCGCCGGAGAGCCTTAAGCACGCCAGGAATCAACATTGAGCAGAGCGCGACGCCTTGAAGGTGTCGACCATCCAGCAGAAGCGCAATCCGCGTGCCGATGGCCCGCGGGTTGGGCCGACCGTGTTGGACGAGTGCCTCGCGCGGCCGATGCTACCGCAGTCGGTCGTACACCGCGGTGCCGGCGTGCAGAAGAAGGGGCACCGCGCAGAGACAGCCCAACCCCATGAGTGCAGCGCCATCGACAGGATACGCATCTGGGTTCCGCCAAGCCAACCAGCGGATGTATCCAATCCCAACGAGGCCGAAGATGGCCTCCGCCTCGACCAGCGCCCAGGTCGCGCCCAGTAGGCCTTTCGTTACACTCCACGGTCCCGGCCCGAAATACTGGTACGCTGCCCACCCAACATATCCGAGGAAAACGGCAAAGGCGGCCCCAAAGAACACGCCGAAGATCGTCCGAGACACCGGATTGACGGGGGTTCCTGAGAGCAGACGTGCAGGGGGGACCGAGGCCAGATGGACGGTCGTTTCCAGCAGTACGGCGTGCCCGACGAGGAAGCTCGAAAGCACCACGGCATCGGGCCTGCGGCGAAGCTGCTCGCGAAACAGGAGCCGAAGCAGCAGACTGAATAGGCCCACCACAGCCAAATAGGTGACAATCTGCCCTTCCTGGGACTCGACAAACTGGAGAAGGGCTGCGACTGTTTGAGTCAGAGTCGAGGGAGCGTCGTCAGAGAGCAGCCCGCTCGGTTCGGCGATAGCGGACGCCCGCACCGAAACCAATGCATCGGTCCAGATCAGACCGCGGATCGCTACGTACTGAATGACTAAGGTCGCCAGCAGGTAGCGACCTGGACTCATGAGCCGGTTCCGGTCCCCATTCAAGTAGGCCTGCAGGGCCTGCCCCGGGACAACGGTTAACGCCCACACTGTCTCCAGAAAGCCCTGCTCAATGTCCAGGAACTCCCGCATGAAATCCTCTAGGACCCCACCGGTTGAGACCGATGAGGCTGCCTCCTGTCCACAGTCTGGACAGTAGGTCCCAATGAACCGCCGCCCGCAGGCTGGGCACTCGGCGGCGGCGCCCCCCGCTTCAGAGCCGTTCTCCATGCCCTGGCCCGAAAGAGTGGTCGGCTCGTCCTGGTCGTCGCACTCAGAAGACACAATGGACTCGTCCCCGCATGTCGATCAGCAAGGAGACCGGAGCACCACAGGTACGGCCCGTCCCGGAAATCCGGCTGGCGAGGACAGGCCAACCTTTCCCGAAATACACCACTGTCGAAGGTAACGAGATCAATCTCTGAGGCGTCAAGGCACGGGCGTAACAGAGTTGAAAGACCTGGGCAAGCCTCCCGACAATCCTGATTCGCTCGTGGAGTCTTACGTGATTGCACGCGCAAGAGCTGTGGGGTCATCGGGATTTTAGGTCGTGACGCGGTCCTCACAAGACGGCCAATCCCTTCTGGCGAAGCGTTGGGCTAAATCGGAGTTCCTCCCCGCACCGCGCAGCGGAGGCGGGCCCCCGACGAGACGGACAAGATAACCAGGACCAATTCCTACGAGCAGAATCACGCATGCCCGAACTCCCCAACCGAATGCCCGCTTGGTCGGTGATGCGACATCTCCAGGATCCTTCCGCTACCCAGGCCTAGAAGGGAAAATACTCCAGCCCCCGGTGGCCACAGCCTGATGGCAACCGTCTCCCACACGTACAGGGAGCGAGCCCACTTGTCAAGCCATTCCAGCGCGCAAATTGGGCTCGATGGCACCGCCGGGGGTGTGGCATGCACCAGGGCCCAGGGCCCCACCCCCAAGCAGTCCGCCGACTACCTACCCCCCCTTCAGTGACAGCCTGCATATGTATGCGAGCCAGGCGGCAGCGATCACTCCCGGCTCCGTGCCGATCCCGATGAGCAGCCGGAGCCGAAGCGCACTTGCGTCTTCAGGAGACTGGCTGCTCGGGGCCTGTTCGCCCTGAGATTGGGGTTCTCGTAGCTTCGGTAAGCATTCAGAGAATTGAGTCGTCCGGATCAGAACGTTCCAGAACAGAGAACAACATTGAAATTTTGTTTCTTCATTCACACTTTAGCGGTTAGAAATCCCAGCGACAAAATGGGGAAGGTTTCTCTATGAGGTTCAGGTACCAAGAGATTTCAACCCTCTTGTCCCCTCAACTCTCGCGACGTACCTTCATCACATCTTGAGAACCGCGCTCATTCTCCATGCAATACGACCGTTCTGTTCTTCATCGCACTTCCATTTTCCTTCTCGCCGCCCTCCTTGGCTACTGCGGGTCGCCCTCCCTGGTGCATGGGCAGGAGGAAGGCGCCCTGTACCCGATGCAGCAGAAAACCAAGTGGGGGTTTATCAATGCTCTAGGGGAATGGGAAATCGAGCCCCAGTACCCTCAGGTCTTGTCTTTTCAGGATGGATTGGCGGCGGCCCGAACGGCAGGGCAAAACAAGTGGGGTTTCTTAAACCGGGAAGGGGAATGGGAAATTCCCCCAAATTACGGCAAGAAGCGTGCTGCATACCGAAATTATGGGGGCAAAAAGTTTTACAGCGCTCCCTTTGATCCCTTCAACGGCGAGTATGCTCCTGCCATGGTCGATGGCTCGTTGGCCCTCATCAACAAAGAGGGGGACACCGTGAAGAAATTCCCGGAGTACAGTATGCTCAGACCATTCCACGATGGGCTCGCCGCTTTTGCGAAGGACGAGCAAAAGGGCTACATAAATAAAAAGTGGGACGTCGTAATAGAACCCGAATACGAGGAAGTAGGTGACTTCCACGCTGGACTGGCGTATTTCCAAGAAGACTTCGGAGATGACTACGGGTTTATCGACAAAAACGGGAATATCGTCATCGAACAGGAGTTCGAAGAAGTGGGTCACTTCGAAAACGGATTGGCCCCCGTAAGGACTGGTGCGTTCGAGCCGTTCGGCTACATCGATACGAACGGAGAATGGGCAATCGACCCGGCGTATGAAGAGGCCAAACCGTTCTCGGAGGGACTTGCCTTCGTGAAAACAGAGGAGAGGGCCTATTACATCGACGAAAACGGAAATCCACAAATTACCTCCCCGATTGAGGGATTCAAGATTTGCCACGGCCATACCTTCGACAAAGGCCTCGCCATGGTAGGCCTCGTCGAGGAGAATAAGAACTGTGGACGTGTGATTCAGGTCGGATCTTTTGGGAAAGCCGCCAACAGCGCCTACGCGTACATCAATAAATCAGGGGACATCATTTACCGGCAATCGTTTGAGGACGGACGATATCTCAAACGCCAGCAGGATTCGATCCGGGCGGCGGAGCGGAAAGCCGAAAAGCGCAGGGAGAAGGCCGAAGCCCGCGAGGAACGAAAGCAACTGGCGAAGTGTGCTGACTTCAAATCGTTTGGGGACACGACCGCAGCCAGCTACATCGAAATTGGCTACAAGGGCGTGAACAGACGGTTTTACTACGGGAATGACGTGTTCGAGCGAAAAGAGTCAGACACCTTTCGGTACCACGTTCCCCCACTCCAGCGCAAGAGTGGTCATACCTTCCTTCAGATCCAGCCGATCACAGTAGAACCGTCCTTCATGGACCCGGACGAACTGGAGGCGCAGAACCTGGGCTACCGCTTCAGTCTAAGCAGTGGGGCTTTTCAACAGAACGAGAATGACTGCATCAAATTTCCAACCGACGCGACTCGGGACGGCTCGGTCATGAACGTGAAGACAGAAAGACAGTCGTCACTGTGGACACAAGGACAAATCAAGTACACCGACGCTGATAACAGCGAGAGTTACGTTTTAATCAACGTCCACCCTAACAAGTACAAGACATCAATTAATTCAGAAAATGGATCCTCTGATAAGGGCGGTTTTATCCTCAAAGATGATGGAGACAGGCTTTTTATCGACAACAATGATAAGCTTATCTTCAAGTACTATCCGAACGATCAGAAACTAGAAATCTCCGCCCGGGTCAGTGAGAAGGCAGAAGGAGGAGGCGTAAGCTCCTATGGCTCCAGATCTGTAATCCAAAACTTCGACGGCTCCACCGGTAAGTACGTTAACCGAGTTGTCGATCGATTCGATGATCATTACGTCGAGTATCATCATGTCGTCTCTTACTCTCAAGAAAATGTGTACGTGAAGACGTACCGAAAAGATTTTACAAAGGAGGGCGTCACTGCTCCCGACGGAGAAGTTACCCAAGATGACCTCTCATTTTCTGACGAACATCTTGTAGGAGAGTATAAAGGGGCAGGTTATACAACGGCTGTTGATCTTGAGCCAGTCGTTTACGATCTCTCCGAGAACTGATTCGTCTCTCACTGCCAGGAGTGCCAGCGCGGGGGACCTTCCGGGGGATACGTCGGAGCCTTCCGATCAGACCGTCGGGGGGCGGAGAAGATACCAATCCTCACCGGCTGCGGCGGGTGAGAACCCGTCTTCCGCACCCGCAAGGTGGCAGCAATGAAAAAGGGGTCGGACCCCAAAAGCGTCAACTGAGAGTCTACAGAAGAGCGCTGTGCTTCATTCCCATCTTCAACACCCCCGCTGGCGGCCCGGCAGGATTCAGACATTGGGTGTTAAGATTTTACAATCATTGTAGGAAAAGACACATATTCGGGCCGTGTTCGTCCTACTTCCCTACTTCGACCTGCGTTGAGACCGACCGAAACTACCGATCGTGCTCTCTGCGAGCAATCCATTCAGCAGAGAGGGGCGCCGAGCCCTCAAAAAGTACAATTAATGCTATCATGTTGGGTATAATTCGCAGGTAGTTATTCAAAATCAGTCGCCTCGGCGGACGGGGTGTTGAAGATGGGTTCATTCTCTGTTTCCACTTCTAAGGCACGCTTCTGATATGGACTCGAGTCGATGAGCACGCCCTTGAGTTTCCCATCGAGAGCTGCGAGAGCACGGCCTGAGGGCAGCTGAGTGCATCCTGCAGTCACACAGCGCCGCCCGGACTCACCGTCGTGCCCGACCCCGACAACGCAAACCTACGACGAGCCCGGATCTTGCGACCGCCCCAGGCAGGGTGCCGATTGCGCACCTCGCAGACGGCCTCCTCCACCCGAGAGGGCGTTTTGTTCGGCGAGTGGTTCGGGCGCCAAGACCGCTCTTCGAGGCCTTCGGGGCCTTCCTCTCGGTAGCGCTCCAGCCACTTGTAGCCGGTGGGACGGCTGATGTTGAACCGTCGGCAAAGGGGCGCTCATGTTGGCCCCTTGTAGGTCGGCGAGCATGACGAATTCGAGTTTAAGGAACATCTTGGATTGGTTTTGCCAGGGCATGGGAACATCAGTTTTTCGGGGGTACCCTTATAGCTGGCAATGTGTTAAGGATGTCCCCGGTCTATACAAGACCCGTGAGGGTCGAAAAGACCATCCAATTGCAGGGCCATCCGTGCGGCATGAATATCTTTTGGACCTGATGTTTTTCTCAAAATATCCGTAACAACAGAGTGTAGGACGGCCGTTTTGTGGGCGGCGTCGGCGCAGGACGCCATCGGCGATCCATTGTTCGAAAACGAAAAACACAGCCTCCCTCTGCCCTCCCATGTCCAATGTCGACGCGCTACCTACACGCTTCTTCGCTGCCGCATTCCTTCTGTCCCTCGCCGCCGGGTTCGGGGTCTCGTCCGCGCTCGCTCAGGAGAATGGAGCACCTCAGGACGAGACGCTCTTCGGAAGCGTCCAGTCGAGCGGCGGCTACGGGGCCCCGACCGTTGCTCTGACGACCCTGAACGGCGAGACGGCCGCCATGATCGGCGGCCAGGGCGGTTGGGTGCTCAACAGGCGCTTCGTGATTGGGGGTGCCCTGCGAGGCGTTGCCCCGCGTCCGGAGGTTGATTTGCGGAACCGGGCTCCGGATGATCCTGAGTCGGCGCAGGTTCATCTGGGGTACATGGGCCTCCTTCTTGAATACATCGGCGCCCCCTCCGAGCTCTTGCACTACGGTGCCCAACTCGTCGGCGGCGGGGGCACGGTTGAACTCGTCGATGATCAGGGCTTCCGGGCCGGCGTGTCGGTGTCGGATGAAGGTGTCGAGCGGTCTGCTGTGTTTGCCGCGGAGCTGGGAGCGCGCGCCGAACTCAACGTGACTAGCTTTTTTCGGATCGGGCTCAGCGGGGGATACCGGCTCGTCTCGGGATCGGATCTGCAGAAGGCGGACGTCTCGGATAGCGATCTCAGCGCCCCCTACGGCCAGCTCTCCCTTCGCTTCGGGCGCTTCTGATCCCATCTTTGCTCCCCTCTTCCCCGGGTGACCGAGCTCGTGAAGTTATCCACCGATTGTGCCTTTCACGATACCGTTGGTTCTGATTTTCCATCACATTGGGGCCAGGGTCGAGCCCACGCCTGCTATGATGTCGTTTCCAGCCATCGTCGGCTCTGATAATCGTCAGCCGCACGCTCGTGCGGGTGATCCCAGACGAAGGGGGCTATCGTGAACGTTCCCCCCTGCGCGGCGTACCAGAAGATCGTCGTGTGTTACCAGTGGGGTGATCGTGGGGACAACGGTCGACTCCAGGTCGTTCGCTCCTACGGACGAGTTCAGCAGGATCCTGACGCCGCAGGCCTCGACCCTCGCAACGATCGGTGTCCTGCGGAGTTGCCACACGGACCTTGGCGCGTCGTTTGTCTCCCGATTTCCCGCTCCTTCCAATCCGCCTGACCTCAGACATGGCAGCGATCCAGCTGGAGGGCCTCACGAAACACTTCGGCGACGTGGTCGCCCTCGACAACGTCGATCTCACTGTCCAGGAGGGGGAGATCTTCGGCTTCCTCGGTCCCAACGGCGCCGGGAAGTCTACCACCATTGATGTCCTGCTGGACTTTGTCCGCCCCACCGCCGGACGGGCGATGGTTCTCGGGTTTGACGCCCAGCGCGAGCCCCTGGCCATTCGGGAGCGCACAGGCGTGCTGCCCGACGCCTACCAGGTGTACGACCGCCTCACCGGCCGCCAACACGTCCAGTTCGCCCTCGACTCCCTGCACGTCGACGACGATCCTGAGGCGCTGCTGGCCCGCGTGAACATCGAGAATGCGGCCGATAGACCCGCAGGGGACTACTCCCAGGGAATGCGCCAGCGGCTGGTGCTGGCGATGGCGCTCGCCGGCACCCCCGACCTGCTGGTGCTGGACGAACCCACCACGGGCCTGGACCCGAATGGCGCCCGCGAGATGCGCCGGATCATCCGTGAGGAGCGGGACCGTGGAGCGACCGTGTTCTTCTCCAGCCACATCCTCGAGCAGGTGGAAGCCATCTGTGATCGGGTCGCCATCCTCAACCGCGGCCGGATCGCCGCCGTCGATACCATCGAGGGCCTGCGGGACGCGACGGAGGCAGGAGAGGCACTCACGATCACCGTCGACACCGTCCCTAAGGGGGGCGTTGAGCGTGTGGAGACCGTTGAGGGGGTTCAGTCCGTAGCCGTCGACGGTGACGTGGTGACCGTTCACACCAACGGCGGGAGCAAGACCACCATCCTCCACGCGCTGGAGGACTGCGGAGCGGAAATCCGCGACTTCACCACCGAGGAGGCCTCCCTCGAAGAACTGTTCGCCCGCTACACCGAGGACCGGGAGGCTGCCCTGCCCGGGGGGGATCCGTCGTGAGCTGGACGAGCGTTGCCCGGAAGGACTTTCAGGACGCCCGCCGGTCGCGGGTGCTGTGGGCACTGGCGGTGGTGTTTCTGGCGCTGGCGGCGGGAGTGGCAAGCCTGTACGCCTTCGTTCCCAACATCACTGCCGAGCCGGAGGTGTCGACCATCGGCCTGCTCGGCTTTCTCGCCTCGCCGGTGACGCTGTTCGTCGCCGTCGCCTCGGTAGTCGTGTGCTACAAGTCTGTCGCGGGCGAGGCCGAAAGCGGATCCGGCAAACTGCTGTTGAGCCTGCCCCACACCCGCCGCGACGTCATCCTCGGGAAGGTTGTCGGCCGCGGACTCGTGCTCACGATCCCTGTCGCCGTCGGCCTCGTGGTCATGCTCGCGGTCGTATTCGCCGGGGGTGTCCCCTTCTCTCCGGTCGACTACGCCATGTTCGTCGTCGTCACGCTGTTTTTTGCTCTGGCGTACGCGGCCGTCTTTGTCGGCGTCTCCGCGTCGACCACCTCCACCACCCGGGCGGCGACGATCAGTGTCCTGTTGCTTGTTCTCTTCGAACTCGCATGGGACGTCGTGCCCCTGGGGGCCTGGTTCGTCGCCAATGGCTTCCAGGTGCCCCGCGGGGTCTCGGCAGGAAATCTTGGGGCGAGGCCGGACTGGGTCGCGTTCCTGTTCCAGCTGCCGCCCAGCGGCGCCTACCAGAATGCCATCGGGGGATTCCTCTCAGGATCCGGTTCGGAGCCGTTCTTCCTCACGAACTGGTTTAGCCTAATCGTACTGACGCTGTGGGCGCTGGTGTCACTGGCAATCGGGTCCGCCAGGTACCAGCGGACCGACCTGTAGGCCTGCTCCCAGAACGAGACCGCCGACAGCGCCTCGTTCCTTTCAACGCCGGGCGTTAGGCCAAGGCACGTCCGTTCCCTGTCGAACAGGTCAACCACCCCTTCTATCGCGCCCTGAACGGAGTGGGGAAGTCGTCTTGGGCCGTACTGCCGGATCCACGCGTGTGACCCATCCGGGATCTCTTCGGCCCTGAAAAGCAGGGAGCCAGAGACAGGGAGCCCTGGCCGAACATCTTTTTCCGTTCCCGGCCCTCTACCGGCCGGGCCCAGCCTGCGTGACCGAGTCGGGTACCTGGTATCGGGTCTTGAGCTGCCGAAGCTTGCGCTTCAGACGTTTCGTCACCTCTGCGTAGTCGGGATGGCCATAGACGTTGTTAAGCTCGTGGGGATCCGTTTGGAGGTCGAAGAGGGACCACTGATTGGCCCAGTAGTGGTGGATGAGTTTGTACCGGTCGGTGCGGACCCCCTCGTGGCGCATTACGCTGTGCACTGCAGGGTACTCGTAGTAATGGTAGTAGAGCGCATCTCGCCAGTCGTCGGGGGTCTTGCCCCGAAGGAGAGGACTCAGGCTCCGGCCCTGCATGGCATCCGGGGCCTTCACGCCGGCTGCGTCCAAAAAGGTCTGGGCGATGTCCAGGTTCTGAACGAGGGCCGAGCTCTCCGAACTGGGCTCCACCACACCCGGCCAGCGCACCAGCAGCGGCATCCGAAAGGACTCTTCGTACATCCACCGCTTGTCGAACCATCCCTTCTCGCCCAGGAAGAATCCCTGGTCCGAGGCGTACACGACGATGGTCTCCTCGGCCACCCCAAGTCGGTCAAGCTCGTTAAGCAGACGGCCAATCTGATCGTCCATCGACCGGATGGAGCGAAGGTAATCCTTGATGTATCGCTGGTACTTCCACCGCGTTAGGTCGCGGCCCTGGAGGTCGCCGTCGCGGTACGCCTCGTGGAAGTTCTTATTCGTCGGCCCGTAGGCGTCCATCCAGGCCTTTCGTTGCTCGGGCGTGAAGCGGTTGACCATGCGGCGGGCCCAGTAGGTCGAGTCGCTGGATGTTCCCGGGCGGATGTTCAGCTTCAGGTCCCAGCCCCATGACAGGTCGTTGGCAATCTCCATCTCCTGCATCGTCGCTGGCGATGACAGCCCCGAATAGTCGTAGAAGAGGCTTCGAGGCGCCGGCACTGTCACGTCGTCGTAGGTCGTGAGGTGCTCGGGGCCGGGCTGCCAGTTGCGGTGAGGGGCCTTGTGCTGGTACATGAGGAGAAACGGTTCGTCCTCGTTCTGGCCCTCCTGGAGCCAGCGGATGGCCCGATCTGTAATGATCTCCGACACATACCCGGTGTACTGGGTCGTATCCGAGGGTCGGCGGAATGTGGGATTGTAGTACACGCCCTGCCCCGGAAGCACCTCCCAGTAGTCGAAGCCCTGCGGCTCGCTCTTTAGGTGCCACTTGCCGATCATGGCTGTCTGGTACCCCGCGTCCTGCAGGAGTTCCGGAAAGGTTGTGACCGACTCCGCGAGGCTATCGGACGTCTGGTTGGTCCGTACACCGTTCATGTGACTGTGCTGGCCGCTGAGGATGGTAGCCCGGCTGGGGGCACAGATTGAGTTGGTGACGAAGGCGTTGCGGAAGACCATGCCCTCCTCCGCGAGACGGTCGATCTCCGGCGTGGGATTGAGGTGAGCAAGCCGTCCGCCGTAGGCCCCGAGGGCCTGCACGGCGTGATCGTCACTGAAGATAAAGACGATATTGGGACGATCCGCACTGGCCTGGCCCGATTGGGCGAATGTCGGTGCCGTCAGGACACAGGCGATCACGGCAGCGAGAAGGGCGGAGACGTCCCAAAACGACGAGTAGCGAGAAGAGGGCAGACGCATCGGTTCACTCGTGGTGTGCGAGAAAAACAGCACCCCTTCGACCCCGAAGGCGAATGATACGTGCGCATCTCCCGAAAGTCAACGCTGCCTCGATGCTCCTCTCATCCTCTCTTCTTGCACGTCGGAGATGTCTTTCGCGCACCGGATGCCCACGTGAAAGAGCGACGTTCTGGGGGTGGCACCTGATCGGGCAAATACGTAGTATCCCCTGCATTCCCGACAAATGAAGGAGCCGCCCCGCAGGACTCGTTTGCTTCGCTTCGTGGGCCGAAACGCCGTATTTCGGTGTTCGTAGGGGCGCTTCCAGGTCGCCGTCCACTCCCACACATTGCCGCTCATGCCCTGTAGGCCGAGTGCGTTTGCCCCAAAGGCCCCGGCCGGGGCGGTGTATCGGTACCCGTCGGCGGCGGTGTTCCGGGCCGGATAGCGTCCCTGCCACGTGTTGGCGTGCTCGATCCGGGCCTCCCGGTCCCGACACGATCCGTCCCACGGACAGAGCGCCCGCACGTTGCGGCCCTCCCGAGCAGCGTGCTCCCACTCTACCTCTGTGGGAAGTCGCTTGTCAGCCCACTGGCAGTAGGCCTGCGCATCGTTCCAGGACACCTGCGTCACCGGATGATCGTCCGGGGCCGCCGGTTGATTGGGGCCCCGGGGGTGATGCCAGGTGGCCCCCTTCACGAGGCGCCATTGCCCATTTTTCAGAGCCCCTGCGTTCCCAAAATTTTCTGCCTGGGTCTTGTGGCCGGTCTCCTCCACGAACTCCCGAAACTGAGCAACCGTCACGGGGTGGACGTCCAGAGCGAAGGCGTCAACCTCCGCCCAGAAGGGGGGATGGGCGTCTTTCCCGAACAACGGCCGGGGGCCCGCAGGCTGGCTGCGGCGCAGCTGCTGCCAGCGCTCAGTTTTGATCCCGATCTGCGTGCTGCCACTCGGGACGTAGACCATGCCGTCCGGGATGTCGAGGTTCGCGGGCGCCGTTCCAGTAGTGGGGTCGTCCGAGTCTCCCGACGACGTCGCCTTGGAGGTTGTGTCCGGAGCGGTGCCTTGGGACGACGCATGCGCGTCTGCAGAGCGGGAGGGGTCCGATGCGCGTTGACAGCCAACCATGAGGAGTAGGAGAACCAAGGCAGCCCCGCCCCAGGAGATTAGGATCCGTATCTGGTGGCCCATCGGTTCGTACGAAAGACATCTCGGTGGGAGCAAGAATAGTGCACGCGGTTGCAAGGTCGCCAACGTGCTAGAGTAGGTCAAACGAGGACAGCCCTGCTCAGAGAGACGACGGGACTCCTTGGAGCGCATTCGTGACAGCGGGGGCGGCCTCGTCGCAACCTGCGCACAACAAGTAAAAATGGAGCAGCGGCCGGTGCCGCTGCCCCGGTGGGCCCGGCTGTTCGGGCCTGTTCCTACCCTTTGAACGGAAGATCCAGGGTGTTGGTCTACGAGGCTACGAGACGACTTTTAGGACAATCTTGCCTGCGTTCTCGTTGTTTTCCATACGGCGATGGGCGTCGGCCACCCGGTTCCAGTCATAGGTCGAATCGATGACCGGTTGGAACTGCCCATCAACAAATCCCGGCAACACGTTAGCGGCAAAGTCCTGCGTCAGCTGGACCTTGTAGGCGAGGCTGCGGTCCCGGAGAGTGGAGGCGAGAAGCTGAGCCCGCTTCGCCATAAGGTCGCGCAGGTCCATCCTCTCGACGGTGCTTCCTCCAAGGGTAGCAAGTTGAATAATCCGACCGTCTTTGGCCAGGGAGGCCACGTTTTGGTGGAAGTACGGGGCTCCTATGAAGTCGATGAGGAGGTCAACCCCGTCCCCGTCAGTGAGGGCATTGATCCGATCGGCGAAATCTTCCGACTCGTAGTCGATGGTGGCTTCCGCTCCGAGGGCGCGGCAGACATCGTGCTTCGGGGCCGAAGCGGTAACATACGGGTGGGCACCAGCGTCGTTGGTGAGCTGAATCGCCGCGGTCCCCACCCCGCTTGCGCCGGCGTGAATGAGCACTTCGTGGCCGCCCTGAACCCCCCCCAGCCAGTGCAGGGACTGGTACGCCGTTAAGAAGACCTCCGGAATGGCCGCTGCTTCTTCTAGGGAGAGGCTCGGCGGCACGGCCATAAGCAGATCCTTATGGACAACCGTGTACTCTGCGTAGCCGCCCCCGGCGAGTAGAGCGAAGACGCGATCGCCCTCGTGCCAGTCGATGACTCCCTCCCCCACCTCCTCTATGATACCAGCCATTTCGAGTCCGAGGATATTGGAGGCCCCCTCGGGCGGCGGATAGTGCCCACGGCGCTGAAACGTGTCGGCACGGTTGAGGGCAGTGGCGTGGACCTGAACCTGCACCTCGTTGGCGCCGGGCGAGGGAGTGGGGGCCTCGCCGATGGTCATATGCTCGGGATCGCCCTCTTCAGTGACAATGACAGCACGCATGAACGAAACGGAATCGACGTGTAAAACGCGAGGAAGTGTTTTAGAGGTGAGCACGTCCTTATAGACACGCAAATGGTGTATTCCGCAAAAGTCAACTTCTGTGTTCGATTTCTTTTAGTTTTGGGGCCGTCCTGAAGCAGGGCGCGCGGGCCCCTACCCCGCTCATGACTGCGATACGCCTCGGCGGGCGAGGTCCAGCGCAGCGGAAGCAAGGAGCTTTTTACTCGGGGCCGATCCTCTACGAAATGGTGCCGGTGGGCATGACTGCCAGAGACGTCGGCAGACCCATCCCAGACGGTACTGGCTTTTCGGGCGTTCCGCCCGTGGGCCCAGCAATACCCGTCGTGGACACGCCTACGGTCGTCCCGAGGACGGACCGAGCACCTTCGGCCATTTGCACGGCGACCCCCTCGCTGACCACACCATACTCCTGCAGGAGGTCGGCCTCGCCCCGCGAACGCTCTGCTTCACGCTGTTGGCGGAGGCAACGACGCTCCAGAGGCAATAGTCAGACGACCCGGAAGTGCTCGTCAATCGATGCCCGATGAGATCCCCCGTGGCACTTTCGGCACTCCCAATGGTGGCCTCCTGCTCCCGGACCTTGTCGCCGAGCACCTCCAGAGTCACGTCGCCAGTCGTGCTTGTAGATCAAGGTCATCCACGGGCTGACGCTTCGCTAGACCGAAGGGTTCGTGGAGTCACTCGTCGAAATTGATGGGGCTGGAGGAACAGATGCCTGTGCCCGACGACACGACCCTCTCGAAGCGGCGGGGAGACCTGGACATGGAGATTCAAGGCTCCGAAGCCCTCAAAGCAAGTGAGGCCGGACCTGAGGAGAAAAACGTGCATCTGGTCATCGATCCGACCGGCTTGAAGGTCTACGGGGAAGAAAAGTGGAAGCAGCGCATCCATGGAAAGCAAAAGCGGCGACGTGATGAAAGTCTCCCCTCTGAGAAGAGGTTTGAAGTAGCCTCTCGGCCCGGAGTCTCTCTCTGGCCCAAGCACTCTTCAACTTGAGGTGGGTGAGCAGACGGATGTCCAAATGCGACGCGCGAGCCTGGCGTCGTAGAGGGCGCGGTGATGATGGCCCTCTTCGGGAGTCAAGACGTCCAGGCGCTCGGCAGCATTGGTAAGAGAGACCTGCTCCTTGTCCCCGAGGAAGCTGGTTGCCTTGGGTTGGAGGTCCCTCCAGGTCCTCCTCCGAAGCTGCTGGTGAATTTGAAAGCAGTCGGCCAGCACTGCCGTCTGCAGAAGCATGCGCCTGTCGTAGGTCGCGCTGAAGGCCCATATGGCATCGGCCTCGGCAAGAAGCGCCTTCAATCGGTCGGCAACGGCCGGAAACGCGGGGGCGTCCCTCAACTCCTCTTCCGTGATGCCATGCACGCGCCGGGCTCCCCTGGTGACAGGAGCAAGGGGAGACACGAGGGTATCAATCAGCACCCTGCCCCGTCCGGTAACGGCGCCAATTTCAATCACGGCGTCCTGGCGGCGGGAGCCGGTCGTCTCCGTGTCGAGGAAAATGTCCATCGGCGGATGGCTGACGGTTTCGTGGATTCTTTCTGGATCGAAACGACGTCCGACCGCAACTTCTGTCGACTGATATGGCTTGCGCTTCAGGGGGGCAGCTTCGGGGCACCCTGCACGCCCTACGCTCACTACGAGGAAGCGCAGGCGACCGGTCCTGCTTTGCCGGTGGGATGCTGAAGAAAGCACCAGATCGGCCCTATCGGCTCGGCCCCTGTTGGCTCGGCGACTGAGCATCGGAGACTTGAATCAACTCCGCTGCTACCTTCTCGATGCCCTCTGCCGCCTTTCCGGCAGGCGTGCCCGTAGGATCTGATCGGAAGGGCACCCCAAGCCTCCCTCCCTTCCACTTTTTGCGGGGCTCCGAATGTGGGGGACGCCCTCGCTTTTCGGCGCAGCGGAGACACAGCGACGCGCCCGGGGCGACGGCGCCAGCGTTTCCAGGCGACCGAGCGCAAGCGGGCCCGCAAACGCGAAGATCTGATCGAGTCCCCAGAGAGGGCGGGGCTTCTCGCTGCGGCCAAAAAACCCGGCAATAAGGGCTCGTTCGGGGCGCAGGTTGGAGAAGGGAATCGCCTCCGGGTACTTCCGGACGAGCCGGTTGTACGCCGCCGGTCCCTTCTGGAGGCTGTCAGCCATGTGGGCGGTGGTCCAGGGGCTCGTCTCCAGAGCAAGGTAATTCAGTTCTCCGCGGGCCTGTAAGGTCCCCAGAAGTGCGCTCAGAAGGGCGGGAATCTCCCTGGTGCCGTGCGATTCTCCAAGCACCGTAACCGTCGCCTCCGCGGCCCGCCTGCGCAGCATTTGCCCCCCTTCCCCCTGAAGGGTCTCGCCCGCCAGGCGCACCGGGTGCCGGTGTTTTCGGAGTGCCTCCTTCAGACCCAGCGAGTCAGTCTCTGATCCCGCCTGCGCCGTGGCCTGTGGGGGAAAAAAGCTTAGCCCGACGGCAAGGCCCATGACCGCCATGGTCACGAGGCGGATGGGATCACGACTGCTTCGTTGCATACCAGTATCGACTCCAATTAAGAGATCAGCACTTCGCTTTTCCTGATTGGGCCGGGTCCCTCTTGGTTGGGTCAGGCCCCTATGGCGTCAAACGGTTTCTGGCGCTCATGGCCAGAGGGCCATGCCCCCAATGACAACTGCTCCCCATAGCATCCCATAGTCCCACGGGGTCAGCCCCTGGGTCCAGAAAAAAGAGCCCTGGGCGCGGAAAGTTCGGCTTTCCCCTCGAAGGAGGAAAGCTTTTGGCCCTCAGCGGCTCTTTTCCAAGATCGGACGTGCCGGTGCTAACGAGCATCGGTGGTACCCGGCGGTCCGGCAATTTGAGCGAAGTGCTGTTTGGCCACAGCGCCGGAAAGTCTTCGAGTTGGGTCGAACCGTTGACATACTCGCCGACTTGGGATCGTACATGCCTGAGAGCGGGCAGAACCGCACGAATAGCCGCCATGATCGGACCTTAGCTGTTTGGGGCGGTATAAAAGATGATCTTCACCGGCTCATCGCTTCGAAATTGGAGCAGATCTCAGCGCTGGACCCCCCCGATCCCAGAATGACCAGATCCTCAAAAGGCTGAAAACGCATCCAAGCAGTCAACATCCGACAGGACCTTGAAAGGGGCGGGCTTACAGAAGCGATTCGGATCACAGGTTATGTCCGACGCTCCAGCCCTGAGCCGCACCGAGGCGACTCCATTTGTTTCTCTCCTTCACCGACTTCGCCCTCCGACTCATGAACGCGGCTTCGACCCGTGTTGCTCTTGCCCTTCTCTTTCCCCTTGCCACTTTCCTCCTGTGGCCTCCAGCCGCAATGGGACAGATCTCCGCTGATCGCCCCGGGTTCGGGAACGGCACAGCGACGGTGGCCCCCGGCACCTTCCAGGTCGAACTCGGGGCCGCCGCGGCCAATGATGACTTTGGCACGGATGCTGAACTCGGACAGCTTCTGCTCCGCTATGGCGTGGCTGGCTTTTTGGAGTTGAGGGGCGGGGTTGGCTCCTTGGCGCTCGATGCCCCTGACACCGAATACACCGGGACGAGCGTCGGCGGGAAGCTCCGCCTCTTCCGGTCGTCCCTGTCCGCGCTCAGCGTGGTCAGCACCTGGGCCCTTCCAACCGGGTCGGGCGCGTTCGAGGCCGACCGCGTTTCTCAGACGCTGGCGCTCGCCTACAACGGTGCCCTCAGGGAGGGCCTCAGCCTCTCGATCAACGTCGGCGCGTCCGTCCCCTACGGCGGCGACGCAGCCCCCTCATACCTCTTCATCCCGACGCTGAGCGTTGGCCTCACCGATCAGGTGGGTGGATACGTGGGCTACGCCGGCTTCTACTCCACGGGTCTCAACGCGAACTACGTAGAGGCGGGCCTGACGCTCACCTCGAGCCCAGACACGCAACTGGACGTCAACACCGGACTCCAGGTCGACGAGAACCGGAGCGCCTTCTTCGCCGGCCTCGGCTTGGCCCACCGCTTCTAAGAACGCGCGGCGTAGCGCGCCTACCCCTCGGCCGCCGTGAAGAGACGGACTTCTCCGACCCCCATCGTCACCCGGTGCGATTCCTGGGCCAAGCTGCTCCCAACCGGCGTCATCGGCTCGTGGAAGTCGAGGGTCCGCGGTCCCGCCTCGGTCGCCACGACCATCGCCGCGTCCTCCGTCCCGTAAACAACATCCGGCGTCGAGCTCCACAGCGACACCTCAGCCTCGCGGGCCAACCAACGCAACAGTGCCACGGGGAGCGGTGCCGTGCCCACGTAGACGGACGTCCAGCCGTCCCGCTCCGTCCGCACGAAGGCCCCCTCGTCCCGGTCCATCCATACCCCGAGCGGCTCGGCTCCATCGTCCGCGACGGCAAACCGGGGGTGGTGCTCCTCGTCTACACCGAAACGCGTCGGGATTTCCTCCCCCTGCATCCGCGTCCGAATCATCATCGGACCGGGCTCGTCAAGAATCTCGTGGTCGACACCCGTGAGCCGCTCCATCTGGCTGAGGTCGAGCCGATCCGGCGTGATAAAGCCTGGGGCATAGACCCAAACCACCGTGACGCCGCTCCCTCGTAGCAACTCCCGCAGCGCAGTGACCTCTTCCGCCGTCAGGTAGAACGCGTTGGGCACGAAGAGCAGCCGGTACTGCTTCAGATCTTCCGCCGTCAGGTCGAATCGGTATAGGAAGTCGACGGGGGCCCCCAGGCGGTGTAAACTACGAGCCTGCGCGTTGAGAAACCAGTGATTGAAGAAGTCGCAGTACCCGATGGCGTAGTTCGGCCACGGCTTGGCCGCCTTCCAGTGCTGGGTCGCGAAGAAGCTTTTCGCGTCGTAGAGGGCCGCCACCTGGGCGACCGAGCCAGTGTGCAGCGTAGGCCGCTGCTCGCCCAGCTCGACAAGGCGCCGGATCTCTTCGATGATCGGCGCGTCGGCAAACCATCCACGTTGGGCCGCCTCCTCACTTCCGTAGGCCTCCGAATGCGCCTCCCCGGTCCCGAAGTCGTACAGCCAACCTCCAACTCCCCGGGCGAATACCTGCCCAAGGTCCCGTCGGAGAATCTTCAGCGTGCCCTCTTTGGTCGTGCTCCCCGAGCCGCCCACGCCGAGGGGCTCGTCGGCCAGGTACGTACTCGGGTCGATTTCCGACATGTAGAGTGTTCCGTGGCGCCGCAGCGACTCCACCAGAACACGAGGCCCCCCGTCGCCGGCCACCCCTCGGGCCCGTCCCAGCCAGTTGCCGGCCCCATCGACCACCCCGCTTTCCCAGTCTTCCTTGTCGTCCATGTTGGTGCCCTGATACGTGTAGGGACACCCGATGAAGTCGATGTTTGGGCTCTCCAATACTGGCTTCGGGGCGAGGTGGCCAATTTCCTGAATGCGGACGACTTCGAGCAAGTAGTTGTAGAACGTGCCGACAACAACCTTCCGGCTGGAGGCCTCCTTGAGGGCCTGGGCCATGTCGAGCACCGCAGTGGCCGTGGCCTCGTGCTGGCCCCGATAGTACTCGATGACCTCTTTTTCCTCGGCTGGGTCGCGGAGCAATCCGAAGGTCGTGTTCAGGCGGGCGTCGGGCGATGGGATCGAGCCGCACCGCTCTTTCATCGGGGCGCTGTAGTCCGGGAAGTAGGAGGCCCCGTAGTAATGCCACTCCCCGGTGAGGCCCGTCGAAAAGTGATAGCCGAAGACCCGACTGCGAAGAGGGGAGTTCTCGATGTGGCGGACGTAGGCCCGCAGCATCTCGGCGGTGTCGCGGCGCCACTGCTCGGAGGCAAGGAGGCCTCCCACAGCTCGTTGCCCGAGCCCCAGCGATGGCCGCCTTCAGAGACCCGCTTTTCGAAGTTGTATCGGTCCTCCGGATACGAGCGGCCGTACTCAATCATCGCCTCCGGATGCGCTTGCTTCCACCACTCGGGCGTGGCCAGATGGATGCGGGGGAGAAACCGCGCATCGGGATTGAGCTCTAGGAGACGACCGAGGAAGGCATCCAGCATGCTCCAGTCGTACTCGTCGGGTCCCTTCCAGCCGGCCTGCATGCCTAG
>NZ_JBDGQQ010000119.1:0-6897 GCF_042218895.1 Salinibacter sp.
GAGGCCATCGCGGTCATACGGGGCCGCTACTCCGCGCAGAATGCCTGACGAAAGCGCGCTCCGATCCGCGCCGAACTGTTCTGAAAAATGACCAAACAGACAATGAGAAACGTCTCCTTTGAAAAGGTCGCCTTCGTCCTGTCTGTGGTGGTGATTGCCCTGCTTTACGGGTACTCGGCCCGCCAAAACGGATTTTTCCCGGACCAGATCATCCGGCAGGTGCAAGACGAGGCCAGCAATTTCTGGTACCGGCCCTCCCTCACCACTCGGGTCTACGACCGGCACGGCGTGCGCATTCCCGACACGAGCGCGATGCAGCCGGGCCTGACGTTTATCAACTCGCTGTGGAAGGGCTCGAAGGGGTGGTACCCCGGCTTTAAGCTGATTGACCGACACGGGGAGGCCCTCCACACGTGGCGCGTGGACCGAGGCGCTCTCTTTCCCGACTCTGTCGACCGGCGGGGCGATCCTACACAGCAGATCCTGCACGGATCGGAGCTGCTCGCCAACGGCGACGTGGTGTTTAATGTCGATTACGTAGGTACGGTGCGCATCGATGCCTGCAGTAAGATTCAGTGGCAGTTGTCACAGGGCAACCACCATTCGGTGGCACAGGCCACAGACGGCACGTTCTGGATTCCGGGTACCAGTGCGGAGAAGCGCACCAAGACCGAGAACCATCCGAACGGATTTACGGGGCTCGATGACCCAATCTGGATCGACCAACTGCTTCACGTGAGCGAGGAGGGAGACGTGCTGGAAAGGATTAGCGTCCTCGACGTGCTTTATGAAAACGATCTCCAACGGTACATCGCCAAGGCGTACGAGCCAATGGCCGAGCAGGACGAGCCGAATGCGAACGACATCACTCACCTGAACGACGTGGAGCCGCTCTCGCCGTCTATGGCCGACGAGTACCCCCTCTTCGACGCTGGCGATTTGGTCGTGTCACTGCGGAAGATCGACCTCGTGTTTGTTCTCGATCCTGAAACGGGGGTTGTCAAGTGGCACATTTCGGAGCCGTTCGTTCAGCAGCACGATCCCGACTTTATCGGAAATGGGTGGATCGGCATCTTTGACAACAACATGGATTTTGCAAAGCGGGGGCGAATGTCGGGAGGGAGTCGCATCGTGGCCGTACAGCCTCACACCGACTCGGTCGAGGTGTACTTTCCGACGCCGCGCTCGGATCCCTTTTACACAGATGCGACGGGGAAGTGGCAGCAGCTTCCGAATGGAAACATGCTCCTGGCCGAATCGAAAGCGGGGCGCGTGGTGGAGGTCGCCCCGGATGGTCGAACAGTGTGGGAGTGGATTATCGACCCCTATAACGAATCGAAGGTCTCTCGAATCTCGCAGGCGGCTCGGCACGACCTCACGCCGGAGGAGATAGCGTCTTGGCCGTGCTCCTCGGCCGATTCCCTCCGCACAACGCCGTAGCTGACTCGAAGGCAACCGGCTTCCTGTCGGGCAGAAATACACGTAGTCTCTGGGGGTCTTCAACGGAAGCGGAACGATGAATAAACTTTCCTCCGAAACGGTCGCTTTTTTTGTCTCGCTGGCCGTACTGTCGTTTGTTTACGGATATGCGAGTCGTCAAAATGGCCTGTTTCCTGATCAACTCATCCGTCAGGCTCAGCAGGAGGCTAGCAATCTCTGGTACCGGCCCTCCCTCACCACTCGGGTCTACGACCGGCACGGCGTGCGCATTCCCGACACGAGCGCGATGCAGCCGGGCCTGACGTTTATCAACTCGCTGTGGAAGGGCTCGAAGGGGTGGTACCCCGGCTTTAAGCTGATTGACCGACACGGGGAGGCCCTCCACACGTGGCGCGTGGACCGAGGCGCTCTCTTTCCCGACTCTGTCGACCGGCGGGGCGACCCGGAACACAAAATCTTACACGGTTCCCATCTGTTTCCGAATGGAGATGTCTTGTTTAACGCCGAATATGTAGGAGCGGTGCGTATCGACGCCTGTGGAGAGATCCGCTGGCGACTCCCACGGGGAAACCACCACTCCGTTGAGCGGGCTGAAGACGGAACGTTCTGGATTCCTGGTCTTAGCGAACGGGCTCGCACGAGGAGCGATCAATATCCCGATGGATTTCCGGGCCTCGACGATCCAGTGTGGCTCGACCAAATTCATCACGTGAGTGCAGAAGGGACCCTGTTGGAGAGGATTAACGTGCTCGACGTCCTTTATTCGAATGACCTGGAGCGCTACATCGTAAAGGCATGGCAGCCGCAGGCCGGAGACGATCAACCACGAGCTACCGACATCACTCATCTGAACGACGTGGAGCCGCTATCGTCGTCCATGGCGGATGAATATCCGCTCTTTGAGGCTGGCGACTTGCTGGTATCTCTCCGTAAAATCAGTCTCGTATTCGTTTTTGATCCGGCTACGAGAACGGTGAAGTGGTACACGTCGGATCCGCTCATCATGCAACACGATCCGGACTTCGTTGGCGACGGATGGATTGGCATCTTTGACAACAACCGGAATTTCTCCGATCGAGGCCGGATGCTGGGGGGGAGTCGCATCGTGGCCGTACAGCCTCGCACCGACTCCCTGGAGATTCGCTTCCCAACCCCAAGGTCGGAGCTACTTTATACCGACACGCAAGGCATGTGGCAACAGCTTCCGAACGGAAACATGTTGCTTGCGGAGGCGAAGGCCGGCCGTGTCTTGGAAGTGTCCCCCAACGGACGGACGACGTGGGAATGGATTATTGAACCATACGACAAGTTGAAAGTATCTCGGATATCTGAAGTCTCTCGGCACGACCTGACGCGGAGGACAGTGGCGTCCTGGCCGTGCTCGTCGGTCGACTCGACGCGGTCATCACCGTGACTGGTGCTCTACGAACGGCTATGCCGGAAGATGGCGCGCTCATGAATCGGGGTCGCGGCTTCCTCCTCGCCACGCCCGTCTTGCTCAACCGGCCCCTCTTCCCCGGAGCGTACTGGCATCTAGCCTCTAGGGCCGGCTCTCGATCTACCTCAGAGCCCTTCTTGGCGACTACATAGCGAAGGGGGATGTTGCCTGCTCCGGCAGAATCCAGTACCTCGTGAATGCAGTGTTCATCCAGCCACTCGACATGAGTTCCGGCTTCTGGCCGGACGTGGACATGCTCGCAATGTTGGTTGACCCGGAAAAGGTGCTTGCTATTGGAACGTTCTCCGTCAAAGGCAATGGCGCTGGGGACGGATCACGATGAGAAGTGATTCCCACGATTCGTGAGAATGTACGCAAATCACTTCCTACGAGGGCTGGGGATCCCGTGTGGGGGCGCTAGAGAAACGGACCCTGGAAGCCTACTCACGTATCGGTAGTATGGGAGATCGGTAGTATGGGAAACACCGCTTGGGACAGGGTTCTCCGTTACTTCCATATACGTCCTCGCGGCTCTCTCCTTCCAGCTATACACACCACTCCAGCTTGTCCGATGCCTCGTTTCACTGTCTTCCTGATTGCCAGTTTTTTGGTTGCCTCACCAGGTCTGGGAAAGTCGCCTTGTGACACAGTGCCGGCATCGGTCAAGTGTACGCTCCTGGAAGACTTCGAGTCGTTCTCGCCGGGGGAGCCCCCCTTCAATTGGCGCACCACCACCAATGACAACCTCATCCCCTTAACGGCGGGAAATGCGATGAGCCCGGCGCATAACTTCTACGTCCGGAAGGAGGACGACAATCAATTTGTGCAGGGATTCACGCGCGACAAATCCATCCGGCTGGTGCTTTCTCGGAAAACCACGCTGCGCTGGAACGTGACGGACAAACCATACCTGCGGTGGCGATGGCGAGCGCAGACCCTTCCGGAGGGAGCCAATGAGAAGGATAGCGATAAAAACGATACCGGCGGCGCAGTCTACGTGACGTTTGGACAAAACTGGCTGGGTTTGCCGAAGAGCATCAAGTACACGTATAGCTCGGCGCTCGAACCCGGGACGACCGTTGACTATGGCAACCTGAAGGTGCTCGTCGTGGCTTCGAAGCCTAACCAGGGCACCGGCGCCTGGATCTCACACGAGCGGAACGTGGTGGAGGACTACGAGCGCCTGTTTGGGGATAAGCCCGACAAGACCCCGCTAGCCGTGATGCTATGGAGCGATTCCAATACGATGAACTCCAGGGCTCGGGTGGACTTCGACGATATTATGGTGCTGTCGGGGCCGTCTCTCGAGCGGGAAGCAGCCTCGTCGCGATAGAAGCGCAGCGGATACCACGACGATGCTCTTCTGTCCGGCAGATGTCTCCTGTCTGTGACTGCCGAGTACGGATCGACTCAGGCCCACTTGGGGATCTGTCGATACGACTCCAACAAGCAGGGGACGCACCTCGGTGGGGTTCTACTCCAGAAAGACGAGTTCTTCTTTTCTGGAGCATCGACATAACCAGTACCAAAAAGCACCGCCCGGCAGATCCAACGCCACGGAGGCGACGCGCTGGTCCTCATATGTGTTGGCCCTCGAATGCAGCCCACCGGTTCTACGGCGACGCGAAGGCATCTTCGAAGACGCAGTCGACTGCGGATTGCCCGCTATTGATCCGAATCAGACCAGCGAGGTCGACGACGGGCACGGTCGGATCGAGGCCCGGCCGTGCTGGGCCCCAAGAGATGTCGAGTGGCTCGACGACCGGGACTGGGGCTGAACCTAAACGGCCCCACGATGGTTGAGACCCGACACAGTGAAGCCACCTTACAGAAAAAGATCCCGGCCGGGGTTGACCTGAGAGGGGACCCACTGAGTGGCGCCGCTATGTCAGCAGCCTTACACCAACGGCCCGCCGGACCTCGGTGTCGGCCCGGTTGCGCTGAATTCAATCGAGCCCGTTGTGCAAAGACAGACTAACCCCTATGTTTTAGGAGGCATACCACGCCATCGATGATTGGGAACGCGTCTCCTTCGTCAGGCTTTATCCACAGCACACGACAAAAAATTTCCCGGTCCCCAAACCCCCGGTCCCGCGGCAAAAATCCCTGCCTGGCACGTCATGCCGCACTCCGATGCGGCATCTTTTCGCTTTGAGCGGTGCCATTCTTCAAAAAGATTCCAGGTCAAGCCCGGGATGACGAAAGTAGCAGGAATCTTTGCCGCAGAATGTGAAGGCTCGTCCGGTTTTTGTCGTGTGCCATGGGCTTCATCTACTTCCACTTGCAGAAAACCACCGGAGAGTAGTTGCAATAGACGCCCTATTTTCGTACTAGACAAAAACCAATAAATTCGTATATGTCTCTACTCCATCGTGCTGTCATCACGACCATCGCAGTTGGAATCGTTTTTCTCGTAAGCCCAGACGCCGTCCATGCGTACGGCGGGCCGGGGAGCGTTATTTCCGGCATCGGGACGCTGCTGGCCGCCGCTGCCGCCGTCCTGGCGGCGCTCTTCGGGTTTGTCTGGTTCCCGCTGAAGCGGCTGTACGCCAAGCTGACGGAGGATTCCCCCGACGAAGAGGAAGAAGTGGCATGAATCTCGCCCTCGCCCTCTTCGTGGTGGTCGGATTTGCCGGGACGCTCGAGTATCTGAACCTGCCGGATCACGCTCGGGGGGTTGGCGAGCGGAGCCAGGACGCACTCGCGGTGCTGCGGAACGACGCGCTGGACGACCGCGAGAAGGAGGAGGCCCTGCAGGGCTACGCCCGGCGCCTCTTTGGCCTGCTGGGCATCCTGCTGGGAGGAAGCCTCCTTGCCCTCGGCGGCCCTCTCGCCATCGTGTGGGGGCTGGAGCGCATCGGCGTCGGCTCCTTCGGGGCCGTCCTCGGCATTCTGCAGCGCCTCGACTTTCTGGCCGCGACCATCGTCGTGGGCCTGTTGGGCTATCTGATCGTTCGACGCCTCCGCACTCCATGAACTTCGACGAGCGCTACGGCGCCCTCGACCGGCTTCTGTACCGCATCGCCTTCCGGGGCGGCACGGCCCAGCACGCGATGGCCGACGTGGAGGAGATGATGTACGAGGACGACCTTGAGTCCGTCTCGGCGGACGATCCGGTGTTCATCTCGTCGCTCCCCCGTGCCGGCACGACCATCCTCCTGAAGCTGCTCTGGAACACCGGGCATTTTGCGAGCCACACCTATCAGGACATGCCGTTCGTGCTGTGTCCGCTGCTCTGGAGTCAGTTCTCCAGTCAGTTCGCGGAAGAGGACGTGACGCGCGAGCGCACCCACGGCGATGGCCTTGAGGTGTCCGGCACGAGCCCGGAAGCCTTCGAGGACATGGTCTGGAAGCACTTCTGGCCCGACCATTACCGGGACGACCACATTCGCCCCTGGCGGGCGGACGAGCAGAACCGGGAGTTCGACGCGTTCTTCGAGACGCACATGCGCAAGGTGATCGCCGTCCGGCGGGACGAGCGGCCGGACGCGGGGCGCTACCTCTCGAAGAACAACCTCAACATCGCCCGTCTGGCGGCCCCGCCGCCCCCGCTCCGCGACGGCACGTTCCTCGTCCCGTTCCGGGATCCGGTGCAGCAGGCCGCCTCCATGTACCGCCAGCACGAGCGCTTCCTGGAGATCCATGAGGAGGACGACTTCGTGCGGGAATACATGGAGGCCATCGGGCACCACGAATTCGGCAAGGGCCTGCGTCCCGTTGACTTCGACGGCTGGCTGGAGACGGCCTCGGATCCGAGCCAACTGGCGTTCTGGGTGGAATACTGGGTCGCTGCCTACCGGCATGTTCTCCGTCAGACGGACGACTCGACGGTCCTGGTGTCCTACGCCCGGCTAACCGAGGAGCCCGCGGAGAGCCTCGCCCGGCTGGCCGAGACGCTGGGCCTCCCGACTTCCGACCTCACGGCGCAGGCCGAGCAGTTGCGCCCGCCGCGCACGCACTCGGTGGAGACGGAGCAACTGCCGGACGCTCTCCGTCGGGAGGCGACGGAGACGTACCGG
>NZ_JBDGQQ010000012.1:0-3964 GCF_042218895.1 Salinibacter sp.
AGGCAATCGCATTTACCTTCGCGTTCCCTTGGCGTCCGGAGATACGCTACGTTTTTTCACCGATACAGGGGGTGGGCCCCAGCCGATCCTGACGGTCCGGGCGGCCCGCCGGCTGGGCCTGCCCGTCGACTCGGCTGATCCGAAACGGTTCGGCCGGACGGCAGTCCCGACCCTGCATCCTCGAACGCTGGTCCCGGCTCCCGCGCCAGATACGGCCCTCGTGTCCTTCAACCGCCAGATTAACCAGTACCTCGGGGGCGACGGCCTCCTCGGTGGACGGTGGCACGACGGCCACGTCTGGACCTTCGACTACTTGGAGGAGGAGCTTCTCCTACGCGACTCCCCGAAGGAGGTATCCTTCGATCCTGATCACACCACCGAGCTCGCGTTTGCGACCGACAGCACGGGCCGGCGGGTCGGGCACCATCCTATGGTCCGAGCGCAGGTGGCCGACAGCAGCTACTCGTTCCTCTTCGACACCGGAGCGACAACGGTGCTAACTGACAGTGCCCGGGCAGTCCTCGGCGGCCCTCGGCGGCGCGGTACAGGCTTCATCAGCGCGTCGGTGTTCGACCGGTGGCGTCAGGCGCATCCCGAGTGGACGGTCATGAAGAATGCCAGCACTCTCGGAGAAGGGTATCCGATGATTAAGGTCCCCGAGGTGACCATCGCCGGCCACACCGTTGGGCCAGTCTGGTTCGAGCGGCGTCCCGCTAGGAGATTTCGGCAGATGGCCCGGCGTACCGGTCAGCCGGTCCGCGGCGCACTAGGTGGCTCGCTGTTCCGGCACTTCCGGATCACCGTCGATTATCCTGGAGGGCAGGCACACTTCGAAAAAAGCGCCAGATAGGAACGGCCTCTCGGCAATCAAGGGCAAGTGGCTCCGATCCGTCCGGCTCACCTGTGATGAGTCTACCGTCTCTGGTATGTCCATCCCGGTGACCCGGATCCTCACGGCCACGACAGCAGGCGGGGCCCGGAGGTGGACGCTCGTTACCACCTCGGAAACACCCGGTGGAGAGACCCTCACCGATGCGCTGCCGATGGACCGCGAAACTCTCCTCCCGAGTTCTCGACGGTTTCAGGGACAAGGCCTTTGCAAATCTTGCCTTCAGCGATACGCTCATCACCGGGGAGCTGGTCGTCGGGGGGAGGCCAGTCAGGGACGAGCGAACGCCCGAGCCCCGAAAAGCCCCCGAAGCGGCAGTCCCTGCCAGCGGGACTAACGTTTTCGCCGCCGGGGATGGGACCTCGCCTCTACTGCCCGCCGCACTTGAGCTCCTCGTTTCCTCTTACACCTATACTTTTCGCTGTTCTCAGAATTAACCTCGCTTGAATCGATGTATCGCTGCACGCTTGGTACGCTCGTCTTGCTGGTTCTCGCAGGTGCCGTTGGTCCTGCTTCTTCTGTGCAGGGGCAGCCGATGAAAAAGGCTTCTGGGGAAAGACCCGTCGCCCGTCCCGATTCGAATCGCACGGGCCCCTCGGCCAATTTCGCGGTCGGCACCACTGGTATCGGCTTGGGCGACACCAAGCGAACGACCGGCCTCCGGCTTGCCTGGCGCAACGGCCAGTTCCGGCGCGCCAATGGCATCAATCTTACGCTCTGGACGCCCTACGGGGTGAATTTAGAGGACGATGACCTCCTGGGCGATGACGGCGAGTTGGGGGGCGACGCGTTTGTCGGAACGACAAACGGAGTCGCCCTGGGGCTTCTCCACTTCCCGAGGCGCATCCGGGGAGTTGGCATTGGCGGATTCGGGCCCGTCGCCGGCACCCTTCAGGGCGTGGCCGTGAGCGGAATCGTGGTCGCGACGGTCGAGGACCTGACCGGCATCGCCGTAGGGGCGGGAGGGGCCGGGGCGGAGGGAGACGTAAACGGAATCGCAGTCGGCGGGCTCGCGGTTGGGGCTGGCAGTTCCGAAACGGAAGATCATGCAAGCAAGAACACGGGGGGAGACATAAACGGAATCGCGATTGGGGGGCTCGGCGCTGTCGGTAACAATATACGAGGGGCCGGACTGAGCGCTGGAATGGTTCGGGTCCGGAATGGCGGGGCGTTGCAGGGTGTGGCCGTATCTGCCTTCAATAACATCAACGGCCGCCAGGTCGGGCTGTCGATTGGAATCTACAACCGCGCCCGCGTGCTCAGTGGCGTCCAGATTGGACTCCTCAACGTGGCTCGTAATAATCCGGAGTGGGCTCGCGTCCTCCCAATTCTCAACGTGAGCCTGTAAATGGAACCGCTCGGAGCGTGCTATTGCATCGCCAATAAGTCGAGGGGCGCCCGAAAAGTTGGAGTGGCAGGCTGACCAAGAATGAGATTGGGACACAGGACGATTGGTCTTTCAAAGCGCGAATGTGGCACTCGTATCCTGACGGGTAGCTCCGTCTTCTCTTCCGGTCCTCGGGGGGTGAACGGGCAAGCCAGCGTGCAGGCGTCTCCAGGTGGAAAGCGCCAGCAGATAGCCGATCCTCTGGCCGCCGACGCTGGGTTCGCTCCCGCCCAGGCCATCTACCATCCGTTCCGGGCACCGAGATCACGACCTATCTCAGAAACGGCGCGACCTGTACTGTGTCAGTACGTTGCCGAGCACGCCTCGCCCGATACCGGGCACGTGTGATGCTGAGGGCGTGCATGCTCACTGCAACTGGGGCGTGGAGTAGAAGAGAACTAGGCGGGTCCGGATCTGAGAGGATCCGCAGGGCCCGGCCACCCGCTTGTGCTCTCGGTAGAGCGGCGGTGGGAAAACCTCCCCTCGACGGCTCATCTATCCCGCCGAGCGACTCGCCGCCGAATGGGACGGTTCATCGATCATCCTGAATCCGAGAGGTAGAGCGTTTGTCTAGCATAGGACGGCCACATGCCAAAATTCACAGCGCTATGACAACTGCCGCGCCCCGAGTCAAACGGCGCAGACCCAGTTTCAGAGAAGGTTTTTTGTCGTCGGGTTCCGGGATTTGCTCAACGTGCGGTTGTCCTTGTATCATCGACGTTGCTGAGGGCTTGACATCAGAATCGCTTTTCTATTCTTTCACAGACGTGTTGACCAGGGCTTCTGAAGAGGCGCAGAAACCCGCGTTCTGCGGTGCTTCGAACCGAAGGGGACGCCCTCGAAGCCCGGCCTCGCGGAGCGCGTGTTTGCGGGGCGCCTGACCGAGCTGTCGGTTCCGGGGGCGGCGGCACTCCTGTCACTATTTTCCTCTAACATCTGACGCTTTTCTATGAGCTTGAGAACGACCTGCATCCTCGGCACACTCTTCCTCTTTCTGGCGTCCACGAGTCCTGTGGTGGCACAGTGGGTTCCCGTTTCAGAAAAGAAGGGCTTCGGGCAGTCCCTCGACGCAACCGATGGGACGGTATTCGTCGGAGATCCAGACAATACATATCGGCCGGGTCGTGTATCGGTGTACGAGAGAGGAAGTAATGGCGGCTGGCAACACCGCACTTTTCTCAAGGCTAAGGACGCTCAGCTCGACGATCGTTTCGGATCGTCGCTCGACGCTGAGGGGGGGACCCTGGCGGTAGGGGCCCCAGCCGCAGGCAGCGTGTACGTTTTTCGCCGGCGTGGAAGCGATGGCGGCTGGACGCAGGTCGGTCACGTGGCGCCTGCGGACAGTACCCTCGGTTTTGGGAGAAGCGTGGAGGTATCTGGGGGTCGTCTGTTTGTCTCGGCGTCTAAGCCCACTCCAGGCAATGCAGGAGATAAGAAGAAAAAGGAGAAGGCAGGCGTCGTGTATGTCTTTAAGCCGCAGAACGAGTCCGACTGGCGGAAGGTAGCCACGCTCCAGCACGCCGAGTTGTCTGTAGGAGGCGACTTCGGGGCCACGCTGCTCGGTCGGAAGGATCAGCTCGTGGTGGGGGCTCCAGAGCACGAAGAGGGCGCCTTGGCCGTTTATTCGTTTCAAGACGGAGAGTGGGTGCCCACGCAGACGCTCACAGCTGAAAACGCAGCGGAGGGCT